>NZ_JBNHHB010000387.1:0-2991 GCF_059091905.1 Arthrobacter sp. Dra40 | reverse complement strand
CTACGCTGAATACTCGCGCGAACTGCTGGCCGCCGGCAATGCCGCCGCAGTGCATATCACCGACCGCGGGCAACTGGCCGGGCTCCCCGACGACGAGCTGGCCGCCGCGTCCCAGGCTGCCCGGGACGCCGGCCACGACCACGGCTGGCTGCTGACCCTGGACCTGCCCACCGCCCAGCCCGCGCTGGAAGCACTCACCGACCGCGGAACCCGCCGCCTTCTGCACGAGGCCTCGGCAGGGCGTGGCGACGCGGGCAACCGGACGCTTGAGCTGGCAGCCCGCACGGCGGAACTGCGCGCCGACCGGGCCGCGCTGCTGGGCTATGCCAATCACGCCGAGTATGTGCTGGACGGCCAAACTGCCCCTTCGCTGGAAGCGGTGCAGGACCTGCTCGCCCGCTTGATCCCACCGGCGGTCGCCAACGCCCGGGCAGAGGCGGAGATCCTGGCCGACGCCGCCGGACACGCCCTCGAGCCGTGGGACTGGGCCTTCTACGCCGAGGCGGTGCGCCGCCGCGACTACAGTGTGGACCTGGCCGGGCTGCGGCCGTACTTCGAGCTGGAGAGGGTGCTCAGCGACGGTGTTTTCTTCGCGGCGCAGAGGTTGTACGGGCTGCGGTTCGAGGTTCGGCCCGATCTCACGGCCTACCGTCCGCAGGCCCGGATCTGGGAAGTGCTGGACGACGACGGCGCCCGGCTCGGCCTGTTCATCGGCGACTTCCACACCCGGGACACCAAGAACGGCGGCGCCTGGATGGACTCACTCGTCGAGCAGTCCGGGCTTCTGGGACAGCAGGCCGTGGTGATGAACAACCTGAACATCCCGCGTCCGGCTCCCGGCGAACCTGCGCTGCTGAGCTTCGACCACGTGGTGACGCTGTTCCACGAATTCGGGCACGCGCTGCACGGCCTGTTGTCCCGGGTGAAGTATCCCAGCCTCTCCGGCACCAACGTGCCCAGGGATTTCGTGGAGTACCCGTCGCAGGTCAACGAGATGTGGATGCTGGATCCCGAAGTCGTCGGCAACTATGCCCGCCATTACCAAACCGGGGAGCCGCTGCCCCAGGAGGCACTGGACCGCGTCAAGGCTGCCGGGCTGTGGGGCGAAGGCTTCGCCACCACCGAATACCTGGCCGCCTGCGTGCTCGACCTCGCCTGGCACAGCCTGTCCGCCGGGCAGCAGGTCGCGGATCCGCTGGCGTTCGAACGGCAGGCACTGGCCGACGCCGGCATCAACCTTCCCCTGGTGCCGCCGCGCTACCGCACCGGATACTTCAAGCACATCTTCTCCAGCGGCTACGCGGCCGGGTACTACTCCTACATCTGGAGTGAGGTGCTGGACGCCGATACGGTGGCATGGTTCGGGGAAAACGGCGGACTGCAGCGGGGCAACGGGGATCGTTTCCGCCGCGTACTGCTCTCCCGGGGCAACAGCACGGATCCGCTGGAAGCCTTCCGGAACTTCCGCGGCCGGGACGCCGATCTGGCACCGTTGCTGGCGCGGCGCGGACTGGACAGCGGCCGCAGTACCTCACGCGTCTCCGGGAACGCCCGCTGACCGTGGTGACCATCGCCGGCTGCCAGCGTGTGCAGTCCGCCTGGTTCGACGCGCTGGCCGCTGCGACCGGCGGAAAGACCTTCACCACGCATGGAAGCCGCTGGGTGTGGCTGCCCGCCCGGCGCGAGCTGATGCTGCTGTTCCCGGACCGGATCTCCCCGGCGGGCATCCGCCCCGCGCTGGCGGAGGGCGCCAGGCTGGGAGCCTCCACGGTGGGCGCCTGGCTGAACGCGGGCGTGGACGGAAGCGGACTGCGCCCGTTCGGGTTCGAGGCGGGATGGCAACCGTGGTGGATGGCCGCGCCAGTGGCCAGCGTGCTGCGTGACGAACCGGCCGGGGTGTCGCTGGATGCACACTGCCCGGAAATCACGGGTCCGGACGCCATGGAGCTGAAGGTGGCGCGGCGGCCCGCCGGCGAGGGCCTAGGCCGGACCTGGCACGCCGTGGCCCGCACCGATGCGCGGCTCATAGGGCACGGATACGCTTTCCTGCCCGGCGTCCCGCCTGCGGCGGCCGGGACTCCTGCCCAGGGCGCCACGTCGCCGGACGTGGCGGGGATCTTCAACATGGCGGTCGGTACGCGGTACCGCCGCCGCGGTTACGGATCCGGCATCCTCAGCGCGGCAGCACGTGCAGCCCACGCCGCCGGCGCACGGCAACTGGTCCTCAACGCCACGCCGCTGGGCGAAAAACTCTATGCAGCCCGTGGTTTCCAGCTCCTGGGCCGGGGCCAGACGTTATGGCTGAACCCCGGCCGTTAAGCACGAACGCCCGGCGCCGCACTTAGCTGCGGAACCGGGCGTTCGCCGTCGTTGGTTTTTACCAGCCGCGCTCGGCGAGGCGGTGCGGCTGCGGGATCTCGTCAACGTTAATGCCTACCATTGCCTCGCCCAGTCCGCGCGAGACCTTGGCGATGACGTCCGGGTCGTCGTGGAAGGTGGTGGCCTTCACGATTGCGGCGGCGCGCTCGGCCGGGTTGCCCGACTTGAAGATGCCGGAGCCGACGAACACGCCGTCGGCACCGAGCTGCATCATCATCGCGGCATCGGCCGGAGTGGCGATGCCGCCGGCGGTGAACAGCACCACCGGCAGCTTGCCGGTCGCGGCGATCTCCTTGACCAGCTCGTACGGGGCCTGCAGTTCCTTCGCGGCGACGTACAGCTCGTCTTCGGGCATCGCCGACAGGCGCTTGATCTCGGCGCGGATTTGGCGCATGTGGCCGGTGGCGTTGGAGACATCGCCGGTGCCGGCTTCACCCTTGGAGCGGATCATGGCCGCCCCTTCGTTGATGCGGCGCAGCGCCTCACCGAGGTTGGTGGCACCGCAGACGAAGGGGACGGTGAAGTTCCACTTGTCGATGTGGTTGGTGTAGTCGGCCGGGGTCAGGACCTCGGACTCGTCGATGTAGTCCACGCCGAGGGACTGCAGCACCT
>NZ_JBNHHB010000386.1:0-3038 GCF_059091905.1 Arthrobacter sp. Dra40 | reverse complement strand
ACCCCACCCGGAGCAAGGCCAGACAGGGCACGCTCAAGGGCTGCTCGCCCGAGTGTCCGGGTAGGCCGCTTGAGGGTACCGGCAACGGTGCTCCTAGATGGATGATCGCCACCCGGCGGCGGGCAACCGCAGCAGGTGACAGAACCCGGCTTACAGGCCAACCCGTCCCCTTTGATTCCGGCCCGAGCCGGGTAGTCACTCTGCCAGGAGGGCTTCTGAGAGCGTCCACGGGTCGTCGGTAAAAACACCATCTGCCCCTGCCTGCATAAGCGAAGCAGCTTCTTTCGGATCATTTACCGTCCATGGCCACACTGTCAGTCCGGCTTCCTTCATCGCCGCGATGCGTGAACTGTCGGTGTCCCTGTGGGGGCCGATATATGTAATGCCGTCTTCACGAATGGTCGCCGGGTTGACCTTGGTGGCAACGCCTACCAGATACAGAACGTTTAGTCCTTTGTCCGCCAACGTTGTCGCAAGGCTGTAATCGAAAGACTGGACGATCACGTTTTTTCAATTCCCCTGCTGGTGATGGAATCAACAAAGAATTCCAAGTCAATGTCCGCGTCCTTGATTTCGGGAACGAGAACGTTGCTCTCGCCGTATTGATCCACGATGTCCTCCCAGGTGGTGGGAGTGCCCGGCGCAGCGCCAGTCGGATGATGAATCGCGGCCTGGCGCCACTCAGCGAGGCTGATACTCTTCGGCTCTCCAGCGATACCGCTCATGGTCCTGTCCACCGTTGCATCGTGAAGGGGAACAAGGGTTCCGTCACCCAGAGCTCGCAAGTCCATCTCGATAGGGAAATCAGCCCCAGCTACGGCTTTGAACGCCTCGGAGGATGATTCGGGGTAGACGGAAGCGCCGCCCCGGTGGGCCACATGGGTAGGAGTCTCAGGAACACCACAGCCCGACAGTGCCAGCAGCAGACCACCAAAACCCAAGATTGTTCGTTTCACTCGGCGAGTCTATGGTGCCCTGTCCAAGAAGCGCTTCACCGCAACGGCTACTAACATTCCGCAGGCCGATGACGACAGTGGCCCATACAATCTCAGCTGGTTTGATCACCGTCACCCAATCGCCTCCGGGGGAACAAATGTACCGCCCATCGCCTAAATCGCTGCGCCCCGTGTTGCGCGTTGGCCTGACAACAGCGATGCTCACAGCGCTCCTTGCGTCGACTATGCCCGCCGTGGCTTCTGACCAGGCAGCACTGTCCGGCCAGCCGACCGGAGCGCCTCTGGCCACGGTTCAGGAGCCGAACAGCCTCTCACTCAATGACGGTACCCTTGCTCCGATCGGCCAAACGTCGGCGAAACCCGAGCCGATGCCAACCGTCATCGATGCGTCTCCTCCGACTCCGGTAGACCCGTCTCCCGGATCGATGGATACACCTGAGGTGGTTGCCTCGCCCACGGAGTCGGTGCTGCCTATGGAGCCGGGCGAAGCGCCCACAGAGCGTTCCAAGGCGCCCCTGCTGCAGAAAAGCGTTCCCCAAGAAGCCCCCGAGACGGATGAGTCGATGGCCGAACCTCGACACCTAGAAGCAGGGCAGAAGGCGATCACTGCGAGGGCTGTGGCTCTGAAGCTCAGCCCGGTCAACGACTTCCGGTGCACGCTCAAAGAGAGCGGCTGTGTCCGCACCTACACGGATTCGACCGGCAAGACTCGGGTCGCAATCTACTGGACCACAGCCTCGGGTGCGCACACGGTGGACCTCAAGCATGCCGTTGGCATGACCTATCGAGCCGAAAAGTATGAAAACGGCAGGTACGGCTACCCAACTGCGGACATGAAAGTGGCCTCCGACAAGAGCGCCTCGCAGCAATTTCAGGGTGGCACGATTAGCTACACGCCGCCGCACATCGTGGCGGGCAAGAAGGCCATCGAGGCCAAGGCAAAACTGCTCAAGCTGACTGCGGTCAACAATCTAAACTGCCGCCTGGTCGGAAACGGGTGCGTCCGGACCTACAAGCCGTCCTCCAAGAGCACTAAGCGGATTGGCATCTACTGGACGGCGAAAACGGGTGCGCGAAGCATGGACCTCCAGCACCCGATCTACAAGAAGTTTGCGGCTGGAGGATATGAGCGCGGGGTCATGGGCTATCCGACGGTGGACACAAAGTGCGGCCTCAAGTCCAACGGATGCACCCAGTCCTTACAACAGGGGACTATCACGTACTCGCCCTCTACCGGAGCTCGAATACTCACGGCGCAGATGGATTACAGCTGGAAGGCCCGCGGCAGCCAGAACGGCACGTTGGGCTACCCGATGCAGGACGCGGTCAAACGCAACGGCAAGACCACCCAGGTCTTCCAGGGAGGATCCTTGGTGGCGGCGCAAGTGGGCGCCGTGATGTACCCGAAGAATGAATGCTGGGCTATTGGGGCCCATAAAACCCGCTACGCGCACAACTGGGCTAATCGCATCTCATTCACCATTGCGGAGAAGTACGGCACCTACAAAGCCAGCTTCATCAACTGCGAACGGGTTGGATCCGTCTACAAGCAGGAATGGAAAACGGGCCAAGCGACCGTAGGACTCAAGGGGTTCAAACGCCCCGGGGTTGCGTCCGGCCATACCCAGTATCGTTGGTCCCCGCAAGGCAGCTTCACAGTGCATGAAGCATTCGGTGAGGGAGATCCCGGGACGGACCTCAAGTATAAGAAGCTGAACAAGCGGTCCAGATGGTCCGGGACCCCGGGCTCCTCCTACAACAAGTATTACGAGGCCGGATTTGTGGGCTACGAACGCTGGCCGGACGAGAACATGTGGTTCTATATGCGTCTTCCGACTGGTGACTATCGCCAAGGCGCCGTGATCGACTACAACCGCGGGCCGGGCCAAAAGATCAAGCAGGGTGCGGGGTTTGCCATTTTCCTGCACGCCAATCCGGTCCCTACGGCGGGTTGCATAGCACTGGACCTGAAGAACGTCGTCCGCTATCTCAAGACAGCGGACCCCGGGGACAGAATCATCATGGGCGTCCGACAGGACATTTTCAAAGCCTGACCATGGGAACAACAGACGGCGGTGTTTC
>NZ_JBNHHB010000385.1:0-3039 GCF_059091905.1 Arthrobacter sp. Dra40 | reverse complement strand
CGCTGGGCGACAACCTGGACTCGCTGCCGGGCATCGCCACGGTGGAACCGGTGTTCGGGCTGGCCGGCAAGTGGGTCCCGGCGGAGATGCGGCACAGCGCGGAGATGGCCGGGGCCACCGTGATCGACCGGGTCTCCGTGCTGGTCACCCACCTGTCCTCGCTGATCTCGGCCAACGCCGCCCGGCTGCTCACGCGCGAGGACGTGCGCGTGCTGACCGAGGGCGTGAAGTCCGTCAACCCCTCCGCCGTCGACGAGCTCACCCCGTCGCTGCTTTCGCTGGCCGAGGTGCAGCGGGTGCTGCAGGGGCTGCTGGCGGAGCAGATCCCGATCAACGACCTGCCGCGCATCTACGAGGCGCTGGCGCTCAAGGCCAAGACTTCCACCGACCCGGAGGGGCTGATCGAGGCCGCCCGGCAGGCGCTGGGCCCGGCCTTGACCGCGCAGTACCTGGACGGGCAGCTCCTGCGCGTGATCATGATCGATCCGACGCTGGAGCAGTCGATGCTGGAAGGCATGCGGCCGTCCGAGCACGGTACCCAGATCCTGCTCTCGGCCGAGCGGACCGAAGCCGTGCTGGCGTCGCTGCGGGAATCGCTCGAGAGGGCGGAAGCCAACGGGCTCACCGCCGTGCTGGTGTGTGCCCCCGCGCTGCGCCCGGCCATCCGGCGGCTGGTCTCGGCGCAGGCCGGCGGACTTCCGGTACTGTCCTATCAGGAGGTCACCTCCGCCAATGTAAAGATCGAGACCGTGGGGGTAGTGCGTGTCGGCCAGACGGCTGCAGCTTAAAGGCGCTTCCCTGCAGGAACTCAAGGACAAGGTCCTGGCCGACCACGGACCCGACGCGAAGATTGTCGCGGCCGAGAAGGTCACGGTCGGCGGCATCCGCGGGTTTTTCGCCCGCGAGCACTACGAAGTCACCGTGGAACTGCCGGGGCCGGCCCTGCGCGGGCAGCACGCGCTGGACCAAAAAGCCCGCGCAGGCATCGCCGCGCTGCTGGCCGACGCCGAGCGCACCGAGTCGAGGTTGCACGGCAAGGCCCCCGAACTGCACGTCTCCACCCACACCGACCAGTTCGCGGTCATCATGGACAACCTGACGTTCAACACCGCCCGGCCCACCCGGTTGCCCGACGGAGCGAAGCTGGAAGAACCGCCCGGCGAAGGCCCCGGGAACGCCACGGGTACCGGAACCAACCCCGGAGGACCAGGAGCGGCTCCGGCAGGGTCCGGAGGCGCTGCGGCGGGCTCCGGGGCCGCTGCGCCTGGGAGCGGCTGGAGACGACGCCGGACCGACCCGCAGCCCGACCCCGGTGCGGCAATATCTGCCGGTGCGGCAGAACCGGTTGACCTCGCCGAACAGGACTCGGAGGCAGCCCCCGCAGCCGTTACGGGTCCAGCCGCGTCTGCCGGGCACGGTGAGGCTGCCGACGTCGCCACCGAACGGCCGGCCGCCACGGGGCGCCGTGCGGCCGCCGCCGCTCCTGTCGCTGCTGCTGAAACGACGGCGGTCGAACCGGCCCCACGCCGCCCGGCCCTCGCCCCGGGCGGCCCGGACGCGGTGGCCGGCACCGACGTCGTGATTGGCGTCATTTCACAGGCCGGAATGGCCCAGCCGGACGAGCGGCCGGGACACCGCCTGCCGGACGAACGGCCCGAGTCGGCCGGCGCGCCCTCCAGCCCGGGCTCAAGTTCAGCCGTGAAAGGGGGACCTGCCGTTCCCTCAACGCTGTACGGCCCGGGAGACCTGGTGCTGGTGATCGGCCAAGGCGATGACGCACTGGAGGCCGCCAACTCCATGGCGGCCGCAGCTCCCGCCGTCAACGGCACGCCCTCGGAGGCTGCAGACTGGATCTCCACCGGCGGGAACACGGTCAAGATGGCCGGAGCCCATGCCGCCGATGTCAGGCGCCCCGTGCAGGACCGCAACACTGCGATCGGCGCCCGGGCGCGGGGGGTGGAACGGGGGCAGAGCGTCTTCGTGGCGTTCGGCCTGGGCCAGACGCTCACTCCGTCCCTGGACCTGCTCGCGATCCTGCCTGCACTGGGGGCGGATCAGGTCTGGCTGGCGGTGGACGCCGGCCGAAAGGCCGAGGATACCGACCGCTGGGTGCAGGCTGTGCAGCGCGTTGTGGTCCCCGACGGCTTGGCGGTAACCGGAGTGCGGAACACCAGCACGCCGAAAACCGTCAATACACTGGGCGTGCCGGTGGGATGGGTGGACGGCGAGCCGTCCGACGCTTCCTGGCTCTGACGTCCGCTTTCCGCGACGCAGCGTGGTTGATCTCCTGGGTGGAAACAGCGGGATCATCCGGCGGCAGCTGCCGGTGTCTACCGGTGGTTCGGGGCGGAAGACCGGCGCGGCGCAGCCTCGGCCGTGCCGAGTAGCACCTGCGATAGAGTTGACGCGTGCTGGTGCTGACGCGAAAACCCGGAGAGCGGATCCTGATCGGTGACGATATTGTCATCACCGTCCTGGATGCCCGCCGGGATGGAGTGAGGCTCGGCATCGAAGCCCCGCGCGGCGTGAAAATCCAGCGCGATGAAGTGGTTCAGGCAGTCAGCGAGGCCAACATGGCCGCCGCACAGAGCGGGCCGGACGCTGAAGAACGCATCAAGGCCCTGCTGGGGCTGAACCTTCCCGGCAGCAGCGGATCCAGCAGCGCCGGCACCTAAACCTCATCGCCGGAGGGCCTTGAGTCCCCGGCCAGGCACCGGCGTCGTCGGGCTGTTGCGGGTCTTTTTGACCTAACCCACGGCAGCAGGATAACCTTGGTAGTCGTTGTGCGTGTCCAACCTCGATACGCTATGTCCGTGTGGCGGCCCAGTTGCAGGGCCAACCTGGTCCACGGAAATAGCCGAGATTTTCTGGGCCACTGGTTACATTTCAGTCCTCACCTGAAGTTCCGGTAGCGCATCACCAACTTTGCGCGTGTGTTCTGTGAAGAATGCGCCGCTACCTTAGAACACCAAACGAAGGCAAAAACCGTGCGTACGTACACTCCGAAGCCCGGCGATATCAACCGCCAGTGGCACGTCA
>NZ_JBNHHB010000384.1:0-3051 GCF_059091905.1 Arthrobacter sp. Dra40 | reverse complement strand
TCCGGCCATCGAGATCGCCCTCTCCCGGCATGAGGAGATCACCGCCCTGGAATCCGAGGTTTCCGATCTGCAGGATCAGTTCGAAACCCGGAAGCTGGTGGAGCGGGCCAAGAGCCTGCTGATCACCAAGATGGGCCTGACCGAGCCGGAAGCCTTCCGCTGGATCCAGAAGACGTCGATGGACCGCCGGCTGAGCATGCGCGAAGTCGCCGAGACGATCATCAACCAAGTGAACTAAGGCGCGACGGAAACGGGCTCCGGAATCCTCCGGAGCCCGTTCTGCTGTCTCTCGCCCTCGCCTAGGTGGTGGGCCAGGGGCCTACCCGTTCGTGCCGGGGATGGGACTGGCCGTCCAGCAGTTCTCCGGCATCCGTCAGGTCGCCCACCCGGTGGACCTTCAGCGAGTTGGTGGAACCTGCCTTTCCGGGAGGCGAACCGGCCGCAATCACCACCAGGTCATCGATGTCCACCAAACCGCGCTCATAGAGGATCCGGTCCACCTGGGCGGTCATATGGTCGGTGTGCTCGACGAACTCCACCACCAGCGGCTGGATGCCCCACGTCAGCGACAGAACGTTCAGTGTGGACTGCAGCGGGGTGAACGCGAACACCGGCTTGGCGGGACGCAGCCGGCTCAGCCGGCGGGCCGAGTCGCCTGATTGGGTGAACGTGCAGATGTACTTGGCATCCAGTTGGTCGGCGATCTGCACTGCAGCCCGGGTGATGGCCCCGCCTCGGGTCTTCGGCTGGCTGCCCAGCGGCGGCACGCGGTCGAGCCCGTGCTGCTCCGTGGACTCGATAATCCGTGCCATCGTTTGAACCGTTTCCAGCGGGTACTTGCCCACACTGGTTTCGCCGGAGAGCATGACCGCGTCGGCGCCGTCGAGCACCGCGTTGGCGCAATCCGATGCTTCCGCCCGGGTGGGCCGCGGATTATCGATCATCGATTCGAGCACCTGCGTGGCGACAATCACCGGCTTGGCCCAGCGGCGTGCAAGCTCAACCGCACGCTTTTGCACCAGCGGCACGTCCTCCAACGGCAACTCCACGCCCAGGTCACCGCGGGCGATCATGATGGCATCGAAGGCATCAATGATCTCCTCGATGGCGTCCACGGCCTGCGGCTTCTCGATCTTGGCGATCACCGGGGCACGGCGGCCCTCCTCGTCCATGATCTCGTGGACCCGCTGGACGTCTGCGGCATTGCGCACGAAGGACAACGCCACCATGTCGACGCCGGTTTTCAGCGCCCAGCGCAGATCCTCCTCGTCCTTTTCGCTCAGGGCCGGCACGTTGACCGCCACGCCGGGCAGGTTGATTCCCTTGTTATTGGAGACCACTCCAGCGACGGTCACTTCCGTCACCACTTTGACGTCATCGACCTCTACGGCCCTCAGCGCCACCTTGCCGTCATCGATCAGCAGGGAGTCCCCCACGTTGACGTCGCCCGGCAAGCCCTTGTGCGTCGTGGAGCACTGGTCAGCGGTTCCTTCCACGTCCTCGGTGGTGATGGTGAACCGGTCACCCACCGCCAGATGGTGCGGGCCGTTCACGAACCGACCCAGACGGATCTTCGGGCCCTGCAGGTCGGCAAAAATGCCCACCGGCTTGGACAATTCGGCGGACGCCTTGCGGACGTTGTCGTAGGTCTGCTGGTGCACGCCGTAGTCGCCGTGGCTCATGTTCATCCTGGCCACGTCCACACCGGCCTTCAGGACGGCCAGCGTGCTCTCATAGCTGGCGATGGCAGGGCCAAATGTTGCAACGATTTTTGCGCGTCTCATATCCCTACCCTAATCAGATTGCGGGCTTCGTGCAGGGCTGGCCATGGTGGTCACGGCAGCACCGCGATCGCACGATCCCCCGGGGCCACCGGGGCCGGCAGCCGCGTGGTGCCGGTCAGCCACTCGTCCACGGCGGCCGCACAGGCGCGTCCTTCGGCGATGGCCCACACAATCAGTGACTGTCCGCGGCCGGCGTCGCCGGCGACGAAGATGCCCTCGGCGGCGCTCATGTACCGGTCGTCACGGCTAACATTTCCTCGCTGGTCGAAGTCCGCGCCCGCCTGCTCGCCCAGGCCGGCCGGCTCCGGACCGGTGAAGCCCAGGGACAGGAACACCAGGTCCGCCGGAATCTCCCGCTCGGTCCCGGGCTTGGGCACCCGTTTGCCGTCAACGAACTCCGTTTCGGCGACCTTCAGCGCCGTGAGCACACCGTTGACTCCCACGAACTCAACGGTCGAGGCCAAATAGGTCCGCTCGCCGCCCTCCTCGTGGGCGCTGGCCACCTCGAACAGCGTGGGGAAGGTAGGCCAGGGCTGGTGCGAAGCGCGCTGGGCCGGCGGTTGCTTGCCAATGGCCAGGGTAGTCACCGAAGCCGCCTGCTGCCGGTGCGCTGTGCCCAGGCAGTCCGCGCCGGTGTCGCCGCCGCCCAGGATCACCACGTGCCTGCCCCGGGCGTCAATCTGGTCCGGCACCGCCTCGCCGGCCACTACGCGGTTGGCCTGGACCAGATAGTCCATGGCGAAGTGCACACCGGACAGTCCGCGCCCGGGGATCGGCAGATCCCGCGGCACGGTGGCACCCGTGGCGACCACCACGGCGTCGTAGCGGCGACGCAGCTGGTCCCAGCTGATGTCTTTGCCCGCTTCGATGCCGGTGCGGAACCGGGTGCCCTCGGCACGCATCTGGTCCAGCCGGCGGTCCAGGTAGCGCTTTTCCATCTTGAAGTCGGGGATGCCGTAGCGCAGCAGGCCGCCGACCTTGTCGTCACGCTCATAGACCGCCACCGTATGTCCGGCACGTGTCAGCTGCTGCGCCGCGGCCAGTCCCGCGGGCCCCGAGCCGACGACGGCGATGGTGTGGCCGGTCAGTCGCTCCGGGGCGTGCGGGTCCACCCAGCCTTGGTCGAAGGCCTCCTCGATGACGGACACTTCCACTTGCTTGATCGTCACTGCCGGCTGGTTGATGCCCAGCACGCAGGACGCCTCGCACGGTGCCGGGCACAGCCGGCCGGTGAATTCCGGGAAGTTGTTGGTGGCGTGCAGCCGTT
>NZ_JBNHHB010000383.1:0-3053 GCF_059091905.1 Arthrobacter sp. Dra40 | reverse complement strand
GGTCACGTGCAGGCCCAGCAGGTCCACGTAGAACGCGCGGGACTTGGCCAGATCGGTCACCACGATCTCCATGTAGGCGCAGCGCAGGATGTCCGGGGCCGGGACGGAGGGCTTGGGGATTTCGTTGCTCATAATTCTCTCCTTCGAGCGGTAGGGGTAAGGGTTAGGCGTCCGTCACTGCGGCGGCGTCCTCGGCCTTGCCGAAGACCGGGTTGTGCACCTCGCCGAGGTTGATGTGGACGGCCTGCTGGTCGGTGTAGAAGTCGATGGAGCGGTAGCCGCCCTCGTGGCCCAGGCCGGACGCCTTCACACCGCCGAAGGGGGTGCGCAGGTCGCGGACGTTGTTGGAGTTCAGCCACACCATGCCGGCCTCGACGTTCTGGGCGAAGTTGTGCGACCGCTTGAGGTCGTTCGTCCAGATGTAGGCGGCCAGTCCGTACTTGGTGTTGTTGGCCAGTTCCAGGGCCTCCTCGTCCGTGTCGAACGGGGTGATGGCCACGACAGGGCCGAAGATTTCCTCCTGGAAGATCCGGGCGTCCGGGGCCACGTCGGCGAAGACAGTCGGCTGGATGAAGTTGCCTTCGGGGAACTCCTCGGGGCGGCCGCCGCCGGCGGTCAGGCGGGCTTCCTGCTTGCCGATCTCCACGTAGGACATGACCTTCTCGAAGTGCTCCGGGTGCACCAGGGCCCCCACCTCGGTGGCCTCGTCGTGGGGGTAGCCCACCTTGACGCGCTTGGCCTGTGCGGAGTAGCGCTCCACGAACTCCTCGTAGATGCTCCGCTCCACCAGGATGCGCGAGCCGGCCGTGCAGCGCTCGCCGTTGAGGGAAAAGACGCCGAAGATGGTCGCGTCGATGGCGGCCTCGAGATCGGCATCGGCGAAGACGACGGCGGGGGACTTGCCGCCCAGCTCCATCGACAGGCCCTTCAGGTACGGGGCCGCGTTGGCGAAGATGATCTGGCCGGTGCGTGACTCGCCGGTGAAGGAGATCAGCGGGACATCCGGGTGCTTGACCAGCGAGTCGCCGGCGAAGCCTTCCTCACCGAAGCCGTGGACGATGTTGAAGACGCCCTCGGGCAGGCCGGCTTCCTCGAAGATCCCCGGCCACAGGGAGGCGGAGAGCGGGGTGAACTCGGCCGGCTTCAGGACCACGGTGTTGCCGGTGGCCAGCGCCGGGCCCAGCTTCCATGACTCCAGCATGAACGGGGTGTTCCACGGCGTAATTAGGCCGGCGACGCCGATCGGCTTGCGGTTAACATAGTTGGCCTGGCGGCCGGGGACCTTGAAGGCGTCGTCGTGCTGGGAAACGATCAGATCGGCGAAGAAGCGGAAGTTCTCCGCCGCGCGCTGGGCCTGGCCCAGCGCCTGCTTGATCGGCAGACCGGTGTCGAAGCACTCCATTTCGGCCAGTTCTTGGCCGCGGGACTCGACGATGTCGGCGATCTTGTGCAGCACGCGGGAGCGCTGGCGCGGAAGCATGGTCGGCCAGGGACCGTTCTCGAAGGCGTCCTTGGCGGCGGCAACGGCCGCGGCGACGTCGGCGACCTTGCCGGAAGCGGCCTTGATGTACGGCTTGTTGGTGACCGGGTCCAGTACGTCGAAGGTGTCGCCGTCGATGGAGTCGACGAGCTTACCGCCGATGTAGTGCTGCAGGTGGGTGGGCAGGTTGTCCGGAACAAAGTGCTCGGCCATGATGGTCCTTTCCAATGGGGGTTGCGGTCTTGGGTAGTCGGTTGGGTCTAAAGGGGCGAGGGCGGCATGCCGTCCGCGGCCAGGTAGGCGTTGAGCGTGTTGGTCCGGTGCGCCCGGGCCGCCTTCTCCACTTCGCTGGTGCTGGCACCGGCGTCGATCAAATCCAGCAGTTGCTCATGTTCCTCCACGGAGGAGCGGGCACGGCCGGGGATGTGGCTGAAGCTGGAGGCGCGCATCGCGTTGAGCCGGTTCCAGCCCCGGTGGACCAGGTCCAGGATGTGCGGATTGGGGCAGCGCTCGTACAGCACGGCGTGGAACCTGTCATTGAGCTGGGTGAAGCGGGGCGGATCGAAGTCCTCCAGACAGCGGCGCAACTCGGCGTTGATCGCCCGCGCTTCGGCCAGGTCCACGGCGGAGAGCAGCGGGGCGGCCAGAGCCGTGGCGGCTCCCTCGATCACCGCCAGCGTCTCCATCGTGTGCAGGTACAACTCGGCATCAACGGCTGCGACCGTCGCTCCGATGTTGCGCTCGAAGGTCACCAGGCCCTCGGCCTCCAGCCGGCGGATTGCCTCGCGCACCGGCACTGTGCTGCAGCCCAGTTCCGCGGCGATGGTGCCGAGGACCAGCCGGTACCCGGGCACCAGCTCGCCCTTGGCGATCCGCTCGTGCAGCAGCTCGTAGGCCTGCTCCGATTTGCTGGGGGCCAGGGTGGTCACTTCGGCTGCTCCGCAACCCACGCGTCGTAACGGCTGCGCCACTCGGCGTTCATCGGGAACAGGCCCTCGATCTTGTTGCCTTCCTTGACCATCTCGAAGACAAAGGTGTCCTGGCGTTCCTGCTCCACTACCTCGTCGGCGATCTCCGCGGCCAGCGCCGGCGGGATGACCAGGATGCCGTTGTCGTCGGCCACAATGATGTCGCCGGGCTGGATGGTGGTGCCGCCGCAGGCGACGGTGACGTCGGTGTCCCACGGAACGTGCTTGCGTCCGAGGACCGCCGGGTGGGCGCCGTTGTAGAACGTGGGGATCTCGAGTGCGGCCACCTCGGACAGGTCGCGGACGCCGCCGTCGGTAATGATGGCTTCCGCGCCGCGCACCTGGGAGCGCAGGGCCAGAATGTCGCCGAGCGTGCCCGAGCCCTTCTCGCCGCGGGCCTCCATGACCAGGATCTCGCCCGGGCCGATGGCGTCGATGATGCGCTTCTGGGCGTTGTAGCCGCCGCCGTGGGACTTGAACAGGTCCTCGCGGTTGGGCACGTAGCGCAGCGTGCGCGCGGTGCCGATGACCTTTTGGCCGGGCTTGGTGGCCAGCAGGCCGTCAACGCTGACGTTGTTCAGCCCGCGCTTGCGCAGCGCGCCGGA
>NZ_JBNHHB010000382.1:0-3055 GCF_059091905.1 Arthrobacter sp. Dra40 | reverse complement strand
CAGGGAGATAGCCCGGTCCCGCCCGACCTGATTTCTGTAGTCGCCACGAATGGCCTGACCGGATACTCACGCTCAACGGATCTTGCTCACCCCAACTTCAGTTCGCCAGAAGAAGCATTGGCGTGGCAGGAAGAGAACGCCGGAAAGAGCCGGGCCATTCCAGTGTTTGAGCAGGACGGAGAAACTGTCATAGGAGAGTTCGTCATCGGAGGACGATAGGTTTGGTCTACCGCCGGCCCAGCAGCCGGCGCAGGAACGGGACGGGCTGGCGCCCGTCCTTCTCTGTGTTTGGAAACGGATGGCAAGGCGTGGCACGCATCCACAGTCAAGGCCGTACTGGAGTCGGTCACGCTGGCGCGTGCCCTCCAGAGGACGGGACCACTCTCTCTGAGCGACTAACGGTGTTCAGTGCCTGCGGATCGTTTTGCCTTCCGCCATGCCAGAAACTGGGCAATGGAGACGCCGAGGAACACCAATCCCAGCACCAGACCGAACCAACGCAACTGAGGTAGTCCATCAATAGCGGCAACGAAGATCCACGATGCTCCTGCAATTGCCCAGAAGATAACTGCCCAGAGCGGTGGGGGCTGGGCCTGCTGCCGCTGTCTCATGTCCGAAAGAGTAGGCGGTTGATCGTGGAGGGGACTAGAGCCGGCCCAGCAGTCGGCGCAGGAACGGGACGGGCTGGCGCCCGTCCTTTTCCGTGTCTGGAGCCGGGGGAGAAGCAGGCGCAGGAAGCTCTGTACGGCTCTCTGCGGGCCTATCGCCGGACGGGGTGGGGTCTGGTTGGGTTGAACCTTTTTCCAGCATCCTGAGGGCTACAGCCTGCGTCTCAATGATCCGTTCATGGGCAGCGACCAGGGCACGCATACCGTCGACCCGTTCCTCCGCGACGGCGGCACGCTGGGTAGCTGCGGCCAACTGCTGGCGCAGGGCGTCAACCTCGGCCTTCAAAGGGCCATCAGGGGTAGCAGGAGGGGCGTCAGATGAAGGGGCTTCAGTGGTGCGCGCCATCAGTCCCACCGCGATTAGGGCAGTGACGGGAATCTGCCAGCCCCGGCCCGTTTCGTAGGCTCCGTGTTCCCTGAGTTCTTCACGTTTTCGACGCACCGTGGACACGGAGACGCCGCACGTCTTGGCTGCTTCAGCCAGCCCCATCACCGGGGGTTTCGTCGTGGCCGTCATGACGGGTAGCACCAAGAAATCTGGAGGGTAGCAGGGGGCGTCATGCCCCAGACCCTACCGTCGAGCGCCCCCAGGAAGGGGCGCACGACACGCCCCTCAGGACAAAGAGAAATCCCCCGGAAGCGCCAACCGCCGGGGGATCATGAAGTTTGCAAATGAAACTGAATAACTGGAGTCTACCAATCGCGCCAACGGTTGAGTAGTCGCACGACGGGTGGACACCCCGCGTGTCTCGGACAGACCGAGGGAAATCGAAAAGCCAAGCTGGGTAGCCAAACGCCCCTGAGTGATCGGGAGGATGGCCCCGGCCCCTTACCGGGTCAGAGCCGGTTCCAATGTCGAGCCTTGCGGCAGGGTGTTTCACTGGGTCGAGCAATCCCCAGAATCGAAGGAGTGCCAGCGCCTACAGCAGACCCAGCCGGGTCTGCCAGATCGCAAGGCACATGCCGCCACTGCGCAGGAGTAATGCCCAGCGCCTGATGACGATACGACCGAGCAACCGACGCGACCGACGCGGTGTTCAGCACCATCATCTGCCTGATACGTTCCCCCATCCCCGGGGAGCTAATCAGGCAGAATCCTGCCCTCCCTCGCTCCCTCTGCTCTCTCTGCGGTGTCCGCCGGCTGCGTCCCAGAGACAGGCTGAGTCGGCTGAGGGCAGGCAAACAGAACAGGGTGGAGCGTAGCGGAACGCCGAGTATGCAGGGGTAGTCATTGGTCAGGTAACCGAACCGAAGGGCCGGCTCCGCTGGAGCTACGCCGGCCAGACCAGGAAGCGTCTACACGTCGCCGTCCCTAATAATGCGGCAGGGCGATTTGGGCGTGGTACGCTGAAGAGTTGCCCTAGAACTAGGGCTGGCACACAGATCTTTTACGGACTCTACCGTTTATAAATGTTGAATGCAATAGGTTGATCGGGAGCAATTTTGGGGCGAGCGAAGACGCTGGGACGTTGCCGGGAACGCGACTGCAAGAAAGACGCCGAGAAGCGGAACAAGTGCCTCGAGCACTACAACCAGTGGTACTACCGGCGCGGCCATCTCCGCTGTCATTGGGAAGGGTGCAGGGCCTTCCAAGACGACGGCGGTCGCAGGATGAAGCATGGCAACAAGGTGCTGTTCTTCTGCCGGAAACACGAAGTCGAACATCTGCGGTGGACGCCCGAGACGGAGCAAACCAATCTGTCCAGGCTGGCGGAGAAGATAACCCGGTTGAACGGCTGCTGGATTGCCAGCGGTCCGGTCATGGGGAAGAAGGGAGAGTACGTCGGGTTCAGGCCGGAAGGCGCCGGCACGGTTGACTGGGCCTTCCACCGGGTGCTGTGGAACCTGCTCATGGGAGGGCACAAGCCCGGCTACGAGCTCGACCACATGCCGCCCAACTGCAACCCCGCGTGCTGCAACCCCGCCCATCTGGAACCGGTGAAGCGCGGCGAGAACGAGAAGCGGAAACGCCGCCGGCGCGGCCCGTACATCAACACGAAGGCAGTGGAGAATCCACGGGTGCAGTCATTCGCCCAGAAACACGGCCTGCCCTTGCCGGCTCTGCCTGCGAGCGGAGCAAAGTTGACCAGCCGAATGCCGTTGCTTCCCAGTAATGGCGCGGAAGTTGCCTGAACAAAACCTTCTAAACCGTGCGCGACAAAAGCCGCTATGACTACCGGTCCCGCTGGCGCGGGCCCGAAGGGGTACACCCCCACCCCGTCGTCGTGCGCTTCATAACCGTATGCGCGGACGGGCGGAGAAACACGGCCGGCGGAAATAATCTCGCAGAGGGAACCACGATGTGTTTGCCGGACACTTATGGGTATGGGGGACACAGGGAAAGCATCCACGGACAATGAGCTTTGGCTGCGCGTCATCGACGGTGA
>NZ_JBNHHB010000381.1:0-3100 GCF_059091905.1 Arthrobacter sp. Dra40 | reverse complement strand
ACATGGCCATCGGGTCGTCCAGCTTTTCGCCCAGCTTGAACGCCGTGGTCGGCGCGGTCGGCGAGATCAGCACGTCGGCGGTTTCAAACGCGGCGGCGAAGTCGCGCTGCACCAACGTCCGGACCTTCTGCGCCGAGCCATAGTATGCGTCGTAATAGCCGGCGGACAGGGCGTAGGTGCCCAGGATGATGCGGCGCTTGACCTCGTCGCCGAAACCTGCGGCGCGGGTTGCCCCCATCACGCGTTCGATAGTCATCGGGTTTTCCTCAGGCAGCACCCGGTGCCCGTAGCGGACACCGTCGTACTTGGCCAGGTTGGAAGAGGCCTCCGAAGGCATGATCAAGTAGTAGGCGCCCAGCGCGTACTTGAAGTTCGGGCAGGACACCTCCACGACGTCGGCGCCGGCGCCGCGCAGCAATTCCAGCGCCTCGTCGAAACGGGCCTGCACTCCGGCGGAATAGCCCTCGCCCTGCAGTTCCTTGATGACGCCGATGCGCATCCCGCGGACGTCGCCGCTGCTCGCGGCCTCGACCAGCGCTCCTACAGGATCGGGCAGGGAGGTGGAGTCCGCGGGATCGTGCCCGCCGATGACCTCATGCAGCAGCGCGGCGTCCAGCACAGTGCGCGTGACCGGACCGATCTGGTCCAGCGACGAGGCCATGGCAATCGCTCCGTAGCGGGACACTCCGCCGTACGTGGGCTTGACGCCCACTGACCCGGTCACGGCGGCCGGCTGGCGGATGGAGCCGCCGGTGTCGGTGCCCAGCGCCAGCGGCGCCTCAAAAGCGGACACTGCAGCAGCGGAGCCGCCCCCGGAACCGCCGGGGATCCGGTCCAGGTCCCAGGGGTTGCGGGTGGGCCCGTAGGCGGAGTGCTCGGTGGAGGATCCCATCGCGAACTCGTCCAGGTTCGTCTTGCCCAGCATTGGCATGCGGGCGGCCCGGATCTTCCTGATCACGGTGGCGTCGTAAGGGCTCATCCAGCCCTCAAGGATCTTGGAACCTGCGGTGGTGGGCTGGCCCACGGTGACAATCAGGTCCTTGATCGCGATCGGGACACCGGCCAAGGCATGCAGCTCCTCGCCGGCAGCCCGGGCCTTGTCCACGGCCGCGGCCACGGCGAGCGCCTCATCCGTGTTCACGTGCAGGAAGGCGTTGACGTCCCCGTCGACCTCGGCAATGCGGTCCAGGTGCGCCTGGGTAACCTCAACAGAGGACACCTCCGAAGCGGCCAGCAGTTCCGCAAGCTTGGCCGCGCTGTTGGTAATCAATTTACTCATCGGTGCGTTCTACTCCTCATCCAGGATCGCCGGAACCCTGAAGCGGCCGTCAGCCGCGTCAGGCGCGTTTGCCAAGGCCAGCTCCTGGCTCAAGGTCTCGCCCACCACGTCCTCGCGGAAAACGTTGGCCAGCGGGATGGGGTGCGAGGTTGCCGGCACATCGGGCCTGGCAACTTCCTGGACGGACTTGATCGAATCGACAATAACGTCGAGTTCGCCGGCCATCTTGTCCAGTTCTTCGGCGGTCATCTCAATGTGGGCCAGGCGCGCCAAATGCGCCACCGCCGCACGATTGATCTCAGACATGAGTCTCCTACGCGGATGGAATGCTTTTCCTGTTCAGTCTACCGGCGCAGCAGGGTCAGGATTCGCCAAGGAAGCCGGGCGACTATCCGACAGCGACAGGTTCGGTTTCCGGGTGTCCCGCCGTAGGCTTGACGAACAGCAGGGCGCATCGGCGAGAGCCATCAGCCCAGCTCCGGCAGCCTCCAGAGCACGCCAACGGTGTTTGACGGCTTTTGTTGGCAGCACCTGGACTGGCGCGCCTCCGGCAACGGCCGCGGGAGCCTGCCAGCCAGGGCCAGTTGCCGCAAGTAGTCCGCGGCGAGGAGGTTCCAATGCGTCCGGCTCGACTGGTGGCCCTGGCACTAACCGGCCTGCTGCTATCGGGCTGCGCCGGCCCCGGGCAGGGATCTCCCGCCCCTGCCTCCCAAGTCCCTGCCGGGCCCACCATGACTTCCGGTGAGCTTGCACCGCCGACAACCCCGTCCGTCCATCCCACGCCTCCTGGCGGCACGGCAGGCATCTCGCCCCGACCAGGCCGGCACGAAGCCACAACGGTGCAATTCGCGGCAGCCGGAGACTTCGGCAGCGGGGAGGCCGCAGCCCGCGTCCTAGGCGCGATGGCGCAAAGCCGTCCCCGGTTCGGCGTCGCCCTCGGAGACTTGTCCTATGGGGTTCCCGGCGCTGAGCCGGCGTGGTGCAGCTTCGTCACCGACCATCTGGGGCCGGACATTCCCCTGCTGCTGGTTTCCGGAAACCACGAAAGCGACGGCCGGAACGGTTTCATTGATGACTTCGCACGCTGCCTCCCTCCCCGCCTGCCCGGCATCAACGGCGTCTACGGGCGCCAATGGTTCGTCGACATCCCGCAGCGGGATCCCGTGCTTCGGCTGATCCTGATTTCGCCGGGGCTGGATTTTGCCGGCTCGGGTCTCTGGGATTACGTTCCGGGCAACGAGCATTACCAATGGACGGCCAAAGCCATCGACTCCGCCCGGGCGGCGGATATTCCATGGGTCGTGGTCGCTTCACACAAACCCTGTCAGTCGATGGGCATCTATGAGTGCGACCCGGGTCCTGCCCTCACCGATCTGCTGCTGGACCGGAAGGTGGACCTGGTCCTTCACGGCCACGAACACCTCTACCAACGCACCCACCAACTGGCGCTGGGCCCACACTGCCCCGCCCTGCTGCCCGGGCAGAGCAATCCCGCCTGCATCTCCGACACTGACGGAGACTTCGAGTCAGGGGCCGGTACGGTTTTCGCGACCGTCGGCACCGGCGGGCAAACGCTGCGCGATGTCAACGGCTCGGATGCGGAGGCACCGTACTTCGCTGCCGAATCCGGGAAAAACTTGGAGCCCACTCACGGGTTCCTGGCGGTTCAGGCAACCGAAGACTCCCTGACGGCCAAGTTTGTCAGCGCCGACGGCGGAGCCTTCACCGACTCCTTTACGCTGCGCAAGCCCTGACCCGGGCTCCTCCCTGTTCCGGGCTCCTCCCTGTTCCGGGCTCCTCCCTGTTCCGGGGCCCAGGTGC
>NZ_JBNHHB010000380.1:0-3126 GCF_059091905.1 Arthrobacter sp. Dra40 | reverse complement strand
CGGCGCCCGGATGAAATTCGAACAAGACGAAGTCACCGTGGTGGGCGGCGTCCGCCACGGCCTGACCCAAGGCGGCCCCGTGGCCATCCAGATAGCCAACACCGAATGGCCGAAGTGGGAAACCGTCATGTCCGCCGACCCGGTGGATCCGGCCGAGCTCGAGGACCTGGCCCGCAACGCCCCGCTCACCCGGCCCCGGCCCGGCCATGCCGACTTCACCGGCATGCAGAAATACGGCTTCGATGAGGCCCGTCCCGTGCTGGAACGCGCCAGCGCCCGCGAGACTGCGGCACGTGTCGCCCTGGGAACCGTGGCCGCGAAGTTCCTCTCCGCGCTGGGCATCCGCCTGGTCAGCCACACCACCGCCGTCGGCAGGGTCTCCGTTCCCGAAGGCAGCGCGGTCCCCGGACCGGGCGACGTCCTGGCCCTGGACGAGGATCCGCTGCGCTGCTTCGACGCCGAGACGTCCCTGGCCATGGTGCAGGAAGTGGACCTGGCGCACAAGGAAGGCGAGACCCTCGGCGGCGTCGTGGAGGTGCTGGCGTACGGCCTGCCGCCGGGACTGGGCAGCTATGTGCACTGGGACCGCCGGCTCGACGCCCGCCTGGCCGCTGCCTTGATGGGCATCCAGGCCATCAAGGGCGTGGAGGTCGGTGACGGCTTCCTGACCGCCGCCCGCCGCGGATCGGACGCCCACGACGAAATCGTCCGCGACGAGTCCGGCACCATCGTGCGTTCGACCAACCGCGCCGGCGGCATCGAAGGCGGCATGAGCATCGGCGAAACCCTGCGCGTCCGGGCCGCCATGAAACCGATCGCGACCGTGCCGCGTGCACTGTCCACCATCGATGTCAGCACCGGCGAGGCAGCCAAGGCGCATCACCAGCGTTCCGACGTGTGCGCGGTTCCGGCGTCCGGCGTCGTTGCGGAAGCCATGGTTGCACTGGTGCTCGCCGAGGCCGTGACCGAGAAGTTCGGAGGCGACTCCGTGGCCGAGACGGCCCGGAACCTGCAGGCCTACCTGGCAGCGATTCCGGACTCGCTGGATTCGATCGGCCACTAGTGGCACCCGGGCAGCCGCTTCAGTTGCGGCGCCACCTGGTCCTGATTGGTCCGATGGCGTCCGGGAAGTCGACACTGGGCAGCCAGTTCGCCAGCCGGTACGGCCTCGCTTTCGCAGACAGCGACAAACGGCTCGTGGAACGCCACGGGCCGATTCCCGCCATTTTCTCCTCGATGGGCGAGCACGCGTTCCGCGAGTTGGAAGCCCGCGAAGTGGCGGCGCTGCTGGGTGACGGCAAACCCGCCGTCGTGTCGCTGGGCGGCGGCGCCATTCTGGACACCGGCACGCAGCAGTTGCTGGCCGACTGCACCGTGGTCTTTTTGGACATCGACGTGGACACGGTCCGGCCGCGCATCATCAAGGACACCGGCCGGCCGCTGCTGGCCGGCGACCCGGTGGGCCGCTGGACCGAAACGTTCCGGAAGCGCCGGCCCGTCTACGAGCGGCTGGCCGACCTGGTGCTGGACACGCGCGGCAAATCACAGCAGCAACTGCTGGCAGACCTGAGACAACTGCTTGATGAAAGGCACGAACAGTGAGCAACACCGACGAGGCAACCGTCATCCCCGTGACCGGGAACCTGCCCCAGGAAGCGTACGACGTCGTCGTCGGCCACGGCCTGCTGGGCCGGCTGCCGCAGGTGCTGGGGGAGCGGGTCCGAAAGGTTCTGGTGATCCATCCGCGGGCGCTGCGGGCCACCGGCGACGCCGTGCGGGAGGATCTGGCGTCCAACGGGCTGGAAGCGCTGACGGCCGAGATCCCGGACGCCGAGGAAGGCAAGCACATCCAGGTGGCCTCCTTCTGCTGGCAGGTGCTGGGCCAGAATGACTTCACCCGCTCGGACGCCATCGTGGCAGTCGGCGGCGGGGCGGTCACCGACGTGGCCGGTTTCGTGGCCGCGACCTGGCTGCGCGGCGTCAAGGTGGTCCACATCCCCACCAGCCTGCTGGGCATGGTGGACGCCGCGGTGGGCGGCAAGACCGGCATCAACACCGCCGAAGGGAAGAACCTGGTGGGCGCCTTCCATCCGCCGGCCGCCGTGCTGGCTGACCTGGACGCGCTGGAGACGCTGCCGCCCAATGAACTGATCACCGGGCTGGCCGAAGCCGTCAAATGCGGATTTATTGCCGATCCGGCCATCCTGGACCTCATTGAAGCCGACCCCCGGGCCGCGAGCACCGCCGGTACGGCGCAGCTGCGGGAAATCATCGAGCGCTCCGTCCGGGTCAAGGCCGAGGTGGTCTCTGCCGACCTGCGCGAGTCCGGACGCCGCGAGTTCCTCAACTACGGACACACCCTCGGCCACGCGATCGAGCTGGCCGAGCGCTACCAGATGCGCCACGGGGCGGCCGTATCGATCGGTTTGGCCTTTGCTGCCGAGCTCTCCCGGATGGTCGGCCGGCTGGACGATGCGACCGCGGACCGGCACCAAGCCATCCTGACGTCCCTCGGCCTGCCCGTGACCTACCGCCGCGACCGGTGGGCCGCCCTGTTGGACGGAATGAAGCGGGACAAGAAGGCCCGCGGCGACCTGCTGCGCTTCGTGGTCCTGGACGGCCTGGCCAAACCCGGCATCCTGGAAGTACCGGACACCTCGCTGCTGTTCGCCGCCTACCAGGAGATCGCCGAATAGCGCCTGCAAGCTCACCCGCGCAGGGGCACGAGTGCCGCGGGCGGCCGCGAGGGCTGGACATATCGTCGAGGGCAGGGTCCATGGACCATGCCCTCGCAGAATAACCCTGTCCTGGACAGGCAGACCCTGCCCTGAAGAACATGCCCCGCCGCTTGCACCCGCGCCCGAGCACGTGGCACGCGCACCCCGAACACGCCGGCTCCGCCAAGCGTCTCGAACCCGCCGGCTCCGGCGGGACCGACCCCATGAACCCCGGCTGCTTCGGGCGGGCAACGGGCCAGCAGGTAGAATGTCTGCTGGACTTCGCTCCGGGCCAGGACGGACCTTCCGCCTGCGGCCCGCCATCATCGACGAAAGTGAAACTGTGGCCACAACCAACGACATCAAGAACGGCACCGTGCTGAAGCTGGACGGCCAGCTGTGGAACGTC
>NZ_JBNHHB010000379.1:0-3137 GCF_059091905.1 Arthrobacter sp. Dra40 | reverse complement strand
GGCCCCGTTAGGCAGCCGGGTCCCTGTCTTCGATCAGTTCCGGCGCGGACAGCAGTCGGGGCGTATTCTCCAAGGCCGCCGGCGCGGGGGTGTCCTCCAGTGTGGTGACGTCGAAGGCATTGATCTTCCGGGCAGTGGGGAGGACCCGTGATTCCAAGGTCCCAACGAACGAGTTGTACCGCTCCACGGAGCTCTTCAGCGATGAACCGAGCCGGGTGACATGATCGCCCAGTGTTCCCAGCCGCTCATAAAGCTGCCGTGAGAGGTCGAAAATCTCCCGCGCGTTGTCCTTCAGCACCTCCTGCCGCCAGGTGAACGCCACCGACTTGAGCGTGGCGAGCAGCGAGACGGGGGAGACCAGCGCCACGCTGCGACCGAAGGCATGGTCCAGCAAGCCCGGATCAGCGTGCAGGGCGGCGGACAAGACCGCTTCCGAGGGCAGGAAGCACAGCACTAGTTCCGGCGACGCGGGCAGGTTCTCCCAATACTTCCGCGCCGCCAAAGCGTCCACGTGCGCCCGCACCGCCTTGGCGTGGGCACCCAACAGGTCCGCCCGATGCTGCTGTTCAGCAGCGGACGCAGCCACCGGGATTTCCTGGGCCTGAAGGTAGGCCCGCAACGGGACCTTGGCGTCCGCGACGATGGACTTCCCGCCTGGCAGACGGATCACCATGTCCGGGCGGCCAGTCCGGTCCGCGCCCGCCAGATGGACCTGCTCCTCAAAATCAACGTGAGCGAGCATGCCGGCGGCTTCCACCACCCGGCGCAGCTGAACCTCGCCCCACTGGCCGCGGGCAGAGTTGGACTGCAGTGCCGACGCGAGTGTTTGCGTGGAACGCATCAGCGCTTCGTCGCTGCGCTGGGCTGCGCGCAGTTGCTCGGCCAGCTGGCCGAACTGCTCTACCCGGTCCCGCTCCAGCAGACTGACCTGCTGCTGGACGAGCTTGAGCTTTTCACCCACCGGAATCAGGGCGCGCAGCACAGTGTTCTCTTGCTCATCCTGGGCGGAGAGCTGCGCGTTCTGCTCGGCGAGCATCCGGCGCTCCGCTTCCACCCCGGCGAGGCGCGCCGACAGCTCTGCCAGCCGGTCGCCGTCGTACTTGGAGGCATCCTGCAGATCCGCGAGACGGCGGCGGAAAAGGATAGCCACGGCCACGGCTCCGGCGATGGCGCCAACGAACAGGGCCAGAAGTGCGAGTAGTACATGCGATGCATCCATACCTTCACGATGCCAGCTGCCTCGGACAAAACAGGGAACGCCGGTCCTTGTGTCCGGGCCACGGTATCCTTGACTACCGTGGCTCTAACTATTGGCATCGTCGGACTGCCCAACGTCGGCAAATCAACCCTCTTCAACGCGCTGACCCGAAACAGCGTGCTCGCGGCGAACTACCCGTTCGCAACCATCGAGCCGAACGTCGGCGTGGTTTCGCTGCCGGACCCCCGGCTGGAGAAGCTGGCGGAGATTTTCGGATCGCAGCGGATCCTGCCCGCCACGGTGTCCTTCGTGGACATCGCCGGCATCGTCAAGGGCGCGTCCGAAGGTGAGGGGCTGGGAAACCAGTTCCTGGCGAACATCCGCGAAGCGCAGGCAATCGCCCAGGTCATCCGTGTTTTCGACGACCCCGATGTTGTCCACGTTGATGGCAAAGTCGACCCGCGCTCGGACATGGAAACCATCAACACCGAGCTGATCCTGGCTGATCTTCAAACCCTGGAGAAGGCCCTTCCGCGGGTGGAGAAGGAAGTCAAAATCAAGAAGCGCGATGCTGCCGAGCTGGCTGCCCTGCAGGCTGCCCAGGTGGTGCTGGAGCGCGGCGATACTGTCTTCTCCTCGGTGGAGAGCGACAAACTGGACATGGAGAACCTCAAGGAACTGAGCTTGCTGACCGCCAAGCCGTTCATCTACGTGTTCAACGTGGACGATGCTGTCCTCGCCAGTCCCGAGCGTCAGGCGGAGCTGCGCGAGCTCGTAGCGCCTGCCGACTGCGTCTTCCTGGATGCCAAGCTGGAAGCGGACCTCGTGGAATTGGACGAGGAAGAAGCCCGCGAGATGCTCGAGATGAACGGCCAGGAAGAATCCGGCCTGGACCAGCTGGCGCGGGTGGGCTTCCATACACTGGGCTTGCAGACCTATCTGACCGCGGGGCCGAAGGAAGCGCGCGCCTGGACCATCAACCGGGGCGACACCGCCCCGCAGGCTGCCGGCGTGATCCATTCGGACTTCCAGCGCGGTTTCATCAAGGCCGAAGTGGTTTCCTTCGCCGATCTGGTGGACGCCGGTTCCATGGCCGAGGCCAAGGCACGGGGCAAGGTGCGGATCGAAGGCAAAGACTATGTGATGGTCGACGGCGACGTGGTGGAGTTCCGCTTCAACGTCTGACGGTCTGCCGGCTTGCCCGGAGTGCCAGCGACCGTTCCCGGGTTTGGGCGGATGCAACTGAAGTCCAGCGTCGTGGAGAAGGTCCTCTGGCCCGCGGCCATTCCCAATGGATAGGGGTTTCGTCGTGAAACCGATGAGGCGACGCTTCCCGGATTTCCGTCTGGGAATCGTCTCCTTTGTTTGATGCACCAGATTTTGCACCGCTGACCCGGAGCATCCTGCCAGAATTGGTTCATGGACGTCGCCGTCAGTCTGCTGGCCCTGGTGGTGGTGGTTTGCGCGGTCAGCGCGCTCGGCCGCCGGTTGAAAATCTCCGTCCCGCTCCTGCTGGTGCTGGCCGGCGTTGCGGGATCCTATCTGCCCTTCATTCCACCGGTGGTCCTGATCCCGGACATCGTCCTGATCGGGATCCTGCCGCCGCTGCTCTATGCGGCAGCACTGCGCACCTCGGTGGTCGAGTTCCAAGCCAACAAGCGCTCGATCGGACTGCTCTCGGTCGGCTACGTGATCTTCGGTACCATCACCATCGGGCTGGTGGTCTGGTGGCTGCTGCCCGACATCCCCCTGCCTGCCGCGTTTGCCCTCGGCGCCGTGGTCGCGCCACCCGACGCCGTAGCCGCCACGTCCATCGCCCGGCGGGCGGGCATGCCGCGGCGGATCGTGAACATCCTTGAGGGCGAGTCGCTAGTCAACGACGCAACAGCACTGGTCCTACTCCGGGCCTCGATTGCCTCGATAGCCGGCAGCGTCACCC
>NZ_JBNHHB010000378.1:0-3183 GCF_059091905.1 Arthrobacter sp. Dra40 | reverse complement strand
CATTGCCGCCGGCTTGAACGGGCGCGGCCCGGCGAGCCGCTGGCGGATGGAGCGCACCGAGCGGCCGGACGGCGTGACGGTGATCAACGATGCCTACAACGCCAACCCGGAATCCATGCGGGCAGCGCTGCGCACCCTGGCCGAACTCGGCCGCGGGCGGCGCACCTGGGCGGTGCTCGGTGAAATGCTGGAACTGGGCGAAGACTCCGTGCACGAGCACGATGCGATCGGACGGATTGTGGTCCGGCTGAACATCTCACACCTGATCGTGGTGGGGGAGGGAGCCAAGGCCATGCACAACGCCGCCGTCTTGGAGGGCTCCTGGGGCGACGAATCGCTGTGGGTCAGCACTCCCGAGGAGGCCCACCAGGTGCTCAACGAGCAGCTCGAGCCCGGCGATCTGGTGCTGTTTAAGTCGTCCAACGGAGCCGGACTGCGGTTCCTGGGCGACCGGGTAGCATTAGGCAATCCGTCGACTGATCCCGCGGCGGCTGCAGTGCGCGGTACCGAGACCCAAGAGGAAGGCCAGGCGCAGTGATAGCCCTGCTGATCGGTTCTGCCCTGGCGCTGGTACTGTCCCTGATCGGGACGCCCCTGTTCATCAAGCTGCTGGTGAAGCGGGGCTACGGCCAATTCATCCGCGACGACGGCCCGACGGCGCACCACACCAAGCGCGGAACGCCCACCATGGGCGGGGTGGTCATTGTGGCCTGCGTGGTGCTGTCCTACTTTGCCACCCACTTGATGATGTGGATGGTCAACGGGGGCGCGCATGCCGGGCCCACGGCCTCCGGCGCTGTCTTGCTGCTGCTGATGGCCGGCATGGGGCTGGTGGGATTCCTGGACGACTTCATCAAAATCTCCAAGCAGCGCAGCCTTGGGCTGCGGGCCTGGGCCAAGATTGTGCTGCAGGGCCTTGTCGGCATCCTCTTTGCCGTGCTGGCCCTGAGCTTCCCGGACAGCCTCGGCCGCACCCCCGCGTCGACGCACATCTCCTTCGCCCGGGACATTCCATGGCTCGATCTCGCCTTTGGCGGTACCGTGCTGGGAACCCTCCTGTTTATCGTCTGGTCGAACATCATCGTCACCGCCGCCACCAACGGGGTGAATCTGACGGATGGGCTGGACGGGCTCGCCGCGGGTGCATCGGTGATGGTGTGCGGCGCCTACATGCTGATGGGGATCTGGCAGTTCAACCAGAGCTGTGGGTCGGTCAAGGTGCCCGGGGAGGTCTGTTACGAGGTCAGGGATCCGCTGGACCTGGCGCTGCTGGCCGGAGGGCTGGCCGGCGCGCTGATCGGGTTCCTGTGGTGGAACACCTCACCCGCCAAAATTTTCATGGGCGACACCGGCTCACTGGC
Organism: Arthrobacter sp. Dra40; assembly: GCF_059091905.1. Lineage (NCBI taxonomy): Bacteria > Bacillati > Actinomycetota > Actinomycetes > Micrococcales > Micrococcaceae > Arthrobacter > Arthrobacter sp. Dra40. The sequence continues at coordinate 1,822 of NZ_JBNHHB010000378.1, read as the reverse complement.
GATCGGCGGCGCGATTGCAGGGTTCGCCATCCTGTCCCGCAGCCAACTGCTGTTGGTGGTCATGGCAGGCCTGTTTGTGATCATCTCGCTGTCGGTGATCATCCAGGTCGTCTTCTTCAAGCTCACCGGCGGAAAACGCGTGTTCAAGATGGCTCCTCTCCAGCACCACTTCGAGCTAAAGGGATGGGCCGAAGTCACCGTCGTCGTCCGCTTCTGGATCATCGCCGGACTGTGCGTGGCAGCCGCCCTGGGCCTTTTCTACGCCGAATGGGTGCTGGGTTCATGAACCGGCTCGACACGCTGACCTCCTGGGACGCGGACTGGTCCGGGCTGCGCGTGGTTGTCGCCGGCATCGGGCTGTCAGGTTTCTCCGCCGCCGACACCTTGATTGAACTCGGCGCCGCCGTCGTCGTCGTGGACGGTCGCGACACCGCGGAAAACCGTGCCAAGGCCGACACTTTGAAGATCGTCGGCGCCCGGCAGGTCCTGTTGGGCGAGGAACACGCCGGTCAGCTGCCCGACGTCGGCGGGGAACCTGCCGACCTGGTGGTCACCTCGCCGGGGTGGCAGCCGCGGACTCCGCTGCTGGCCGCCGCTGCGGCGGCGGGAATTCCCATCTGGGGCGACGTGGAACTTGCCTGGCGGGTGCGTGAACGCGCCGGCCGGCGAACGGCGGACTGGCTGGCCATCACCGGCACGAACGGCAAGACCACCACGGTGGGAATGGTTGAATCCATGCTGCAGGCGGCCGGGCTCCGGGCCATCGCCGCGGGCAACGTCGGCACGCCCATCCTGGACGCCGTGCGCGACCCGATCGGCTACGACGTGATTGCCGTGGAACTCTCCAGCTTCCAACTGCACTGGACCCACAGCATGTCCCCGCTGGCCTCGGTGGTGCTGAACGTGGCCGAAGACCACGTGGACTGGCACGGGTCCTATGCCGCGTATCTGGCAGACAAAGCCAAGATCTACGAGCGGACCAGGATCGCTTGCGTCTACAACGCCGAGCAGCGCGAGACCGAGGAAATGGTCGAAGGAGCCGACGTCGTGGAAGGCTGCCGGGCCATCGGATTCACCACCGGGATGCCGGCCGTCAGCATGCTGGGGGTAGTGGAAAAGCTGCTGGTGGACCGGGCCTATATAGAAGAACGCCGCGACTCAGCCGCCGAGCTGGCCGCCCTGAGCGATCTGGGCGACTTGGTGCCCAGGCACCAGGTCGCCAACGCCCTGGCCGCGGCCGCCCTGGTCCGTGCCTATGGCGTGGAGCCTGCCGCCGTCCGCGAAGGATTGCGGCGGTTCGATCCAGGGTCGCACCGGATCCAAAAAGTGCTGGAGCAGGCCGGGGTGCTCTGGGTCAACGACTCCAAAGCGACGAATCCGCATGCGGCGTCGGCCTCGCTGGCGTCTTTCTCCTCGGTTGTCTGGATTGCCGGAGGACTGTCCAAGGGCGTCAACTACGACGAGCTCATTGCCGACCACGCACGCAGGCTTAAAGCGGTGGTGCTGATCGGCACCGACAACTCAGCCCTGCTGGCCTCGTTGCAGCGACACGCACCGGATGTTCCCGTCGTCGACGCGCTCCCGGGGGAGACTGGAAGCAGGCTGCCGACGTCGGAGACCGCAACTGGCGAGACTGTGATGACGGCGGCCGTGGAAGCAGCAGCCGGCATCGCCGCCGACGGGGACACCGTCCTGATGGCTCCGGCAGCCGCCTCGATGGACCAGTTCACGTCCTACGCGCACCGCGGCAATGCGTTCATGCAAGCCGTCCGCCGGTTCGGGGAGGGGCAGGCACCGTCGACTAAGGAGCAGTAATGGCCAC
>NZ_JBNHHB010000377.1:0-3199 GCF_059091905.1 Arthrobacter sp. Dra40 | reverse complement strand
GCACCGGCTTCGATGGCGGCGTCGTCGAATGACGAACCAGGCGACCACCAGCGGCGTTCCGTGACGCCGGCAACACGTTCCAGCAGCTTCCGGGAGAGTTTCAGCCGCTTCAGGCTGGGGGCCAACCGGTCGTCGAACTCGGCGGAACTGACAGCTACCGGTGCCTCCACGCTCGAGACGGCCAGCAGTGCCGTGTTGTCATGTCGAAACGTCGCGTTACCGATCAATATCCAGCCTTTATTCGTCTTCGGGAACGGTCACCTGTACGCGGAGAATCCCCCATTGGTACCCGAACTCTTAACTATGCACCCCGAACCACCGTTCCGCACATGCAGAAATTGGCATGGGTGTGTGGTCATTGTCTCTCAGACTGCCCCTCGCGGCGCCTGGGAGCGCCCTCATGACGTTACCCGGTGACCCCAAAGCGTGATTTCAGAGACCGCCCGGATCCGCTTGTATTTGCGATGGAAGCGTCCGGGAATTCCCTCTTCACACGGTGGTCAGCCACAAAGAGCACTCCGGCAAGTGTGCAGGCAACAGCAGGCCAATAGCTGTAGCGGTAGTCGGCGGCCGGGACAATCGGGAAGTATCCCACGAGGTAGAGAAACGCCGACCAGCCCAGAGCCGCGATCTGCGGGCGCAGAATCCTTGCCCTGGGGAGTAACAGAATGAGGATCACGGCGGCAGCAAGCCAAAACCAGGCTTTGAAAAGCCAGGAAAAAGTCTTCAGCCCGAACTCAACGACGTAGTCATAAAGGATGTTGTCCGCCTTGGACGGCTCCACACGGTACTCGGAAGGGACAACCTTTGAGCCAGTACCGACGAATTCCAGCTTGCTCGTGAAAAGGAACCGGGCGTACGTCTCAGCCCGGTAGTACAGGTACCGGGCAGGATGCGTCACGACTTCATCAAGCCACAGATCCCGGACCTCAGACTGGTAAGCGATCGGTTCGAAGGACTTGCCGGTGGCTCCGCGGCCGTAGCACTTCCAGTACGCGTCCCAGATCGCGTCTTTAGCCTGGCATATTGCGCGGGCTTGAAGCAGTTTGTTTTCCAACTCCCGGGGGATATTCGCGTCCCTGATGTCGTGCGCCGGCACCGTGAAAATGATGTCGTCCAGGAAGACCTGGGAAAGCTGGCCTGTGGCTTTGGGCTGGAATACGGCGTTGACCGCTGCGCTCGCGCCCAGCAAAAGCACCAAAAACGTCATGGCGGCAATGGCATAGCCTCCCACAAAGCGTTTCCGGTTGGCCGTGAGGCGTCGGTGTTGCTTCGGGGACCCGTTTCGCCAGGCCCGGTAGAGGAGGAAGACAAGGGGGAGGATGGCAAAGAACGCATTTTTTCGGACCATCGCCCCGTACAGCAGGAACAACAGCGACAGGGCGAGCAGCGGATAGCGGAATGTCGGGAGGCGCTCGGCGAGCAGTATGAGGATGGTGCCGGCAAAGAACGCGATCATCATGAGCACGTCTTTCCACATCACGCCTAAGAACGTGATGGTGAAGGGCAGCAACGGAATCGCGAGTGCGAGCGAGGAGACGAGCCGGCTGCGGGTGAGGTCGTGAAGATAGATGGCCAGCAGCAGCGCGGCAATGAACGTCACCCCGATCTGTACCAGAACCAGGGAGCTGATCTCGCCGGTCAGCTTGTACAAGCCGGCCCAACTGACCGTCATGATGGCAGGGTGCCAGTCGTCCAGCGGAATCTCCCCGAGGACCTGCTTGAGTTGATGGGCAGAATCATTCGTCATGCGCCCGGGTCGGTTCGCTTCCCACAGGAAGGCAGTGGCCAGAAAAGCAACGACGCCCAAAACTGACAGCCACCAGTAGTCCGGTGCTGCCCACCCGGTGCGTACACCCTGCGGGCTGCCGGCGGTGCCGCGCGCCGGGCGGGCGGACGAACCGGTCACTTGTTCGTCCCGTCGAGGCGCACCTGCGTCGGGTCCACCGGCATCACATTTCCATCCTGCGCATGCTGCGGCGGGTCCAGGCGCAGATAGGCCAGGCGGGCGGCCTCACGCCGTCCCCGCTTCAAACCGTCGAGGATCACCCCGATGCAAGCCACCAGAACCGCCAGTCCCATGAAAGCAGCGGCCAGGATAGCCGTCGGGAAGCGGGGCACCAGGCCGGTCTCAAAGAACTCGACGACGACGGGCACCCCCAATCCAAGCGAAACCAGTGCCAGCGCTGCGCCGATGAGGCCGTGGAAGAGTGCCGGCCGTTCATGGCGGACGAGTTGGAAGATGAGCGACAGGATTTTGAAGCCATCCGAAAAGGTATTGAGCTTGCTGACGCTTCCCTCGGGCCGGTCGCGGAATCCGACGTCAACCTCGGTCTGCGGCAGGCGCAGGGATGTCACGTGCACCGTGAATTCGGTCTCGATCTCGAATTCCTTGGACACCGCCGGGAACGACTTGACGAAGCGGCGGGAAAACACCCGATACCCGGACAACATGTCCGAAACATGGGATCGGAAGAGAAGGCTGACAACGCGGTTGAAGATCCGGTTCCCCATCTCGTGCCCCGGTCGGTACGACCCGGTTTCAACCGTGTCGTCACGAACACCGAGCACATGGTCGTAGGGGCCGCCCAACAGGGCTTCGATCATGCGGGGAAGGTCCGCTGCCTCGTACGTGTCGTCGCCGTCGATCGTGACATAGATATCGGCGTCGATATCGGCAAACGCCCGCCGGATAACGTTGCCCTTGCCCTTATGCGTCTCGTTCCGCACGATGGCGCCCGCCGTGCGCGCCAGTTCGGCGGTGCGGTCGGAACTGTTGTTGTCGTAGACATAGACCGTTATCCCCGGGACAGCGAGCCTCAGGTCCCGGACGACGGTGGCAATTGTCCGTTCTTCGTTGTGGCACGGAACAATGGCGGCAATACGCTGCCCCCGGAAACCAGTTGGATCTGACACGGGTGAAGCACTCCTATCCGGACGTGGTCTGGCCTTCAGGGTAGTTCTGCGTGGCCACGTCGCCAATGTACGTGCGGGACTGGATGAGAAGGCCTCCACACGCCGCTCTCACGCGCGCAGGCTTCCGGACAGGCCCGTCCTGCCCGTGATTTCGGGGCGGGCACGGTAGATTGATGCAAGGAAAACGTCCGCCGCGGGAGACACAACGTGCATCTTAAATCTCTGACTGTGCGGGGCTTTAAGTCTTTTGCGTCGGCGACGACCTTCGACTTCGAGCCCGGCG
>NZ_JBNHHB010000376.1:0-3207 GCF_059091905.1 Arthrobacter sp. Dra40 | reverse complement strand
AAACATGCGAGCCCCACCGTGCTGGATTCCACTGCCCTGGACTTCGGCACCATCCTGGTCTCCGGCGGGCGGCGAGGATTGGACATCGAACTGGCGCCGGCCGACCTGGCCGACCTGACGGGCGCAACCTTCGCCCCGCTGAGGGCCGGCTAACGGCGCCTCCGGCGGGCGGCTATCCGGTTGGCCGGAGCACTTGGCTCAGCCAGGACGTGACGACCCGCTCCCAGCGTTCCGGGTCGACATTCCACTCCCGGGTATGGCCGGCACCGCTGAAACGCTCGAAGGCGACCAGCGGGTTCTTCTCGGCCAGCGCTTCCGACGGGCCGTAGGGCACAAAGTCGTCGTCCTCGCTGTGCACGATCAACGTCGGCACCTGCAGTTCGTCGGCCCGGGCCACCCAGTTCATCAACTTCAGGTCCAGCGGAGCTGCCAGGCCGGTCAGCAGCCGTCCCGCTTTGTTTGAGATCAGCCACTGCGAGAACTGCCCGACGGCGTCCGGAATCCGGTTCAGCTTCGCCTGGTAGGCCAGCACATCCGTCCAGTCAATGACCGGAGCGTCCAGCACCAGTGCCCGGATCCGGCTGCGGTAGCTCGACTGGTCGGCGGCCTGGAGGCTGATCGCCCCGCCCATCGACCAGCCGAACAGCACCACATCCTGTGCTCCGTTGGCCAGCGCGAAACGAATCGCTGCTTCGACGTCGCGCCATTCCGTCATCCCCAGCCCGTAGCGGCGGTCCGGCGCGGAGGGCGCTTCGCCGTCGTTGCGGTAGGAAATCAGCAGCGACGACAGGCCTAGCTCGCGGACGGAGCGGACGGCGCGCACCCCCTCGGCCCGGGACGCTCCCCGGCCGTGCACCATGATGGCCCAGGTTGCCGCCTCCGACTCGGCGCGGACCAGCCAGGCGGGCGCGGTGCCACCCTCCACCTCAATGTGCACTTCCTCATTGGCCAGCCCGACGGCGGCCGGATCGGGGTAGGCTGCACCGCCCCACCAGCCGCGCGTCGCCGCGGCGAGATCGCCGGCATACACCTGCTCGACCTTGCGCTGGACCGTGCCTTCCCGCGGCGAGTAGGACGTCACCTCACCCACCCGCGCCACTGAGCGTCCGCCATCGAAGTAGACGCTGTAGACGCCGGGGGCGGTGGTGTCCAACGTCGCCGGCAGGATGATCTCCTGCTCGAGGCCTGATCCCACGACAGCCAGGATCTCCAGGTCCTGCACATGCTCGCGGACCGGCGTGAGCACCTGGCGGGCAAAATAGGACGCCAAGCCGGACGTCGCTCCGGCCAGCACAGATCCGGCGCCCGCTCCCGCCAAAGCTCCGAGCAACAGCCACCGGGCCCGGGGCAGCGTGCCGTCGCCGGTAGAAGTGCCGCTGCCGGACCGGGGTGAACGTACGAACACAGCCATGGCTCCATTCTTGCCCGTGCCGCCGCCGACCGCTAACCGGTGCGCCCCTCGGCGTGCCGCATCATTGTGGCCGGTTGTGCCGCTGATTAGGCTGGGCGCATGACCGAAACCATCGTGGTGCTGACAGAGGAACCGCTGAACGTCGCGGACCTGCAGAACTTTGGGTGGCTGGCCGGAGAACAAACAGCGGCAGAACAAACGACCTTCCGCGTGCTGATCCCTAAAGACACCCAGCGGAACCTGCTGCTGGATTTCGTGGAGCGGCTGAGCATGCTGGAGGTGGGCGCGGCCTTCCGCGAACTCGTGCGCGGCCAGCCCAGCGAGGACGAGGCCCGGCACGAGGCCGACGAGGCCAAGCGCATTTCCGTCAAACTGCTGGCGGAAGCGGGCTTTAACGCCACAGTTGACGTCGTGGAAGACGACGGTGTGTCTGCCCTGGTCAGGTACGTCGGTGAATATCCGGCGGACCGTGCGGTGGTCATCACCAGGCCACATGCCGTTTCCGATACCTTTCACACCGACTGGGCCAATCGGGCGCAGGACAAACTGGGCATCCCTGTACTGCACTTGTACTCGGGCTCGGGATACATTGGCGACTCGTGAGCGTTGGAGAGAACATGAGCAATACAGAAGCTGGACAGTTCCCCGTGACCAAAAGCGATGACGAATGGCGTCAGGAGCTGAGCCCGGAGGAATACCATGTGCTCCGGGAGGCAGGCACCGAGCGGCCGTACACGGGTGAATACTGGGACACCCACACCGAGGGCGTCTACAGTTGCCGCGCCTGCGGGGCGGAGCTGTTCACCAGCAAGGAAAAATTCGATTCCCACTGCGGCTGGCCGTCCTTCTGGGCGCCGCTGGCCGACGGAACGGTCCGCTACCTGCGGGACTCGGCAATGGGCATGGAACGGATCGAAGTCCGCTGCGCCACCTGCAATTCCCACTTGGGACATGTGTTCGAGGGAGAGGGATACGAGACCCCCACGGACCAGCGGTACTGCATCAACTCCGTCTCGTTGACCTTGAAGGGTAAGTAGCCGCCAACCCGCTTTACCGCCCCGCAAGCTGCCGCCGAACGTGGCGGCTTCGCGATGATTGAGCCCGGCCAGCGCGAGCCGGGCTTAATCATGCCCGGCCACTTGTCTGCCGAGCATTACAGTTGCTTACCTATCGCCTGTTTGAAGATAAGTCGGACTGTTGCGTTGCTACGCTCGCTACATACTTCAGCGAAACGCGCCGGGACCCGCCGGCCAACCGAAAGGCGAGGCGACGATGACCATCACTCCCACCCGTTCCCACTCCTCCGCTTCCCTGCAGGGGAGCCCGGCACAGCATCCGGCCTGGCTGCGCTTGAAGGAGGCAGCCTCCGCGCTGCGGGGACTGCAGGTCCGCGACGGCTCCGTTCCGGAGGAGGGCAACAAGCCTGCAGCCGCCGGGTGCACGGACACGATCATCGATGCCATTGACGAACTGGCCCCGCTGTTCGACCACGACGCCGACTATCTGGACGCCCTCGCGGCGGACTTCCGACGCTGGCGCGATGGCGGCTTCGACGTCCCGGACTTCCTGGACTCCCTGCTGGCCTTCCAGCCGCAGCAGCACCGGGTCAACGGCCTGCAGCATCTGGTGGTCTTTCCGATGTACACGCAGAACGGCAGCAGCGACCGGCTGGTCGAGGCCGTGCTGATCGAAGTCATCTGGCCCGACTTCATCGGGGAATTGGAATCCGGCGCCTACTCCAACAAGCTGTTCGTGCCCATCCGTTTCCTGGACTTCACGGCCGGCTACGACACGAA
>NZ_JBNHHB010000375.1:0-3208 GCF_059091905.1 Arthrobacter sp. Dra40 | reverse complement strand
AGGACGTCCGGCACGAAGTTGGCGCCGAGGCCCTGGATCTTGTGCGGGCCGGGGTTGCCGCCGGTGAGGATGGCGGAATCTTCCGGCTCGACGGCGATGATCTGGATGCCGGGCTTGCGCTCCTTGAGCAGCCCGCCCGCACCGGTGATGGTGCCGCCGGTGCCGATGCCGGCCACCAGAATGTCGATCTCGCCGTCGGTGTCGGCCCAGATCTCCTCGCCGGTGGTGGTGCGGTGGATCAGCGGGTTGGCCTCATTGGCGAACTGCTGGGCCCAAATGGCGTTCTCCGTGTTGGCCACGATTTCCTTGGCCTTTTCCACGGCGCCGCGCATGCCCTCGGAACCCGGGGTCAGCACGATTTCGGCACCGAAGGCGCGCAGCATCACACGGCGCTCGGTGGACATGGTCTCCGGCATGGTCAGGATGACCTTGTAGCCGCGGGCAGCACCGACCATGGCCAGCGCAATGCCGGTGTTGCCGGAGGTGCCCTCCACGATGGTGCCGCCCGGCTTCAGGGCTCCGGCCTTTTCGGCGGCATCGACGATGGCCACACCGATCCGGTCCTTAACCGAGTTGGCCGGGTTGTAGAACTCCAGCTTCACGGCCACCGTGGCCGGCAGGCCAGCGGTGAGCCGGTTCAGGCGCACCAGCGGGGTGCGTCCCACAACCTGGGTGATGTCGTCGTAAATCTGTGCCATGTCTTTCCTGCCTTCTGGCCGTGAGGCCTTTACAGATGGGAGTAACAAAACTTCTTCCAGCCTAGTCAGCGGCCAGAGGGGCGAGCTATGAGGTGAGCCATTCGGCGTAATATTTTCGGGCCTTCGCCAGCTTGGGATTGATGATCACCTGGCAGTAGCCGGCGTCGGGATGCTTGGCGTAGAAGTTCTGGTGATAGTCCTCGGCCGGGTAGAACTCGGGCAGCCGAACCACCTCGGTCACGATCGGGTCTTTCCAGTCCGGCTGGGCGCGTTCAATGGCGGCTTCAAAAGTCTTCTTTTGGTCGTCGTCGATGTAGAACATCGATGAGCGGTACTGCGTGCCGACGTCGTAACCCTGGCGGTTCAGGGTGGTGGGGTTGTGCGAGGCGAAGAACATGCCCAGGATGACATCTTCGGGCACCGCCGTTTCGTCGAAGGTCACGGCGACCACCTCTGCATGTCCGGTGGTTCCGGAGCAGACCGCTTCATACGTCGGATTCCTCACATGCCCGCCCGTATAGCCGGAGACCACCTCCGTAACGCCGCGGGTCTTGTTGTAGACCGCGTCCAGGCACCAGAAGCAGCCACCGCCAAGCACAAAAGTCTTCATGGTTAAACAATGCCTATTGCCTCTCGAATGTTCCCGAGGCCCCAAATCTTCCCTGCAGGACTTGTGGGAGGACCCGAGCGGATGGGGTAGAAAAGGATCTATGGTCGACGACGAACAGCTCCGCACCCGGGGCACTGAAACCCCTGCAGGAACCCAAGCCGCTGGGGGAACTGAAACGCCAGGGGGAACCCCGACGCCCGACGAAACCCCGACGCCCGACGAAACCCCGACGCCCGACGAAACCGTGACGCCCGAGGGAGCGGCACCCTCCGAGGGAACCGGATCCTCTGAGGGAACCGGACCCGAAATGCAGGACGAAGCGCAGCCGAAGACACCGGTCCTGGGCGATGTGCTCCTGGCCATCGAGGAGCTCTGGCCCGAATCGCTGGCCGAGCAGTGGGACGCAGTGGGCCCCGTCGTCGGCAGGCCATCGGCCGATGTGCAGAAGATCATGTTCGCCGTGGACCCGACAACCGACGTGATTGACGAGGCCATCGAGTGGGGGGCCGATCTGCTGCTGACGCACCACCCGCTGCTGCTGAAGCCGGTCAATTCGGTGGCAGCCTCCAGCTTTAAGGGCGATGCCGTGCACCGGCTGATCGAAAGCGGGTGCGCCTTGGTCACCGTGCACACCAACGCTGACAGTGCCGTCGGGGGCGTCTCCGACGTGCTGGCCGATGCACTCGGACTCCAAGATGTGCGGCCGCTGGCGCCGGCCGACAACGGCTTGCCGGAAGAAGGCATTGGACGTGTGGGAGAGCTGGCCGAAGCCAAGACCCTGGGCGAATTTGCCGAGCAGGTGTTCAGCATCCTGCCGGCCGTCGCCGGGGGAGTGAAGGTGGCCGGCGACCGCAGTGGGATCATCCGCAGCGTGGCCGTCTGTGGCGGTGCCGGGGATTCGCTGTTCGATCAGGTCCGGGCATCGCGCGCGGACGTGTACGTGACCGCCGACCTGCGCCACCACCCCGCGTCCGAAGCCCGCGAGGGTGCCGTCGAAGGGCGGCCGTACCTCATCGACGTCTCGCACTTCGGCAGCGAATGGCTCTGGCTGACGCCGGCCTCGGCGGCATTGGACAACGTCCTGACGGACCAGGGCTACCAGGTAGAGGTCAAGGTCAGCACCACCAACACGGACCCGTGGGATTTCGTCCTGACCCCGGCGTAACCGGACTGGGCCCGGACTGTAGGCTAGGAGCAGGCTGAACCGCAGTGGTTCCGCAGCGTGTTGAAAGGACGTACATGGCGAAGGCACCGGCTTCCGAGCAACTGAGGTTGCTCGACCTGCAGGCACTCGATGGCAAGCTCACTCAGTTGAGCCGCCGGGCCGCAGCCACCGCCAAGAACGCCAACATCGACGCGCTGACGGAGAAAGTCGCCGCCGCTGACTCGTCGTTGGTGGCACTGAACACGGAGATTGCGGATACCGAACGCGCGCTGAAGCGGGCCGAGGCCGACGTGGAGACCGTCCAGTCGAGGATCGAGCGGGACCAGAAGCGTTTGGACAGCGGAGCGGGCTCGCCCAAGGACCTCACCGCGCTGCAGCATGAGCTCGTCTCGCTGAACAAGCGCCGCAGCGACCTGGAAGACGTGGAGCTGGAAGTGATGGAGCGCCTGGAGTCGCTCCGGACGCGCCAGACCGAACACCGGCAGGCGAATGACCAGCTGCGCGAAGAACTGTCGGGTTTGGAGCAGGTCCGTGATGAGGAGCTCGCCGGCATCGAATCCGAACGCGCCGCAGCCGCCGCCGAGCGCCAGGAACTGGCCGGTACCTTCGACGCGGGCCTGCTCGCCGTCTACGAAAAAACCCTGGCCCACCGCGGCATCGGCGCCGCCCGCCTGTTCCACGGCAAGTCCGAAGGCTCCGGCATGCAGCTCAGCCCCGGCGACCTGGCCGACATCC
>NZ_JBNHHB010000374.1:0-3235 GCF_059091905.1 Arthrobacter sp. Dra40 | reverse complement strand
GCACTGAGCTAGGAAACGCCGGCCTCCGTCTAGCCAAGCAACCCAGCTACGCCCACATTTCCGGCGTCTGGTTCCAGCCCGGTTCGGACTATGGAGCCGGCCCTCTCAGGCCTCCGCGAAACGCCCCACGGTCTTCCGTGCATCGATCCCCGGCAGCGCGGCGGCAAAAATGCGGTAATACGCCAGTTCCTCGCGGGTCCGCACAGGCGGATCCAGGACACCGGCTTCGCGCTCCAGCTCCGCTTCGCCAACTGAAGCTTCGAAGTGTTCGCGGAGCACATCGTTCATGCCGGTGCCTTCGCCGAACTGCTCCTTCGGCCGCCAGAGCACCTCGTGCGGAACCATCCCGTCGAAGGCTTTGCGCAGCAGCCACTTGGCGGGCCGCTCCGGTCCCGTCAGCTTCCACGCCGGCGGCAGCGCCAGGGCCAGTTCCACCACGTCCAGGTCCAAGAAGGGCAGCCGCGGTTCCAGCCCGTGGGCACCGGCCACCCGGTCCACGCGCTGCAGTCCGCCAATGGGCATGCCCTCAATCGTCTCCAGCAGCTCCTCGTGCAGCGCGGCGCCGGTCTCATGGCGGCCGTAGTGCGTGTAGCCGGCGAATAACTCGTCCGCTCCCTCGCCCACCAGCACGACCTTCACATGTTCAGCGGCCAGCCGCGACACCAGATAGTTCGGCACGGCGCTGTGCACCAGTGTGGGGTCAAAGGATTCGAGCTTGGCAATCACCTGCGGTACCAGGGCGATCGCGTCCTCGGCGGTGTAGACCAGTTCGTGGTGGTCCGTGCCGGCAGCAGCCGCCATCACCCGGGCGGCCAGTAAATCGGCACTGCCTTCCAGCCCGACGGCGAATGTTTTCAGCACCGTTCCGCGCTCCGCGGCCTTTCGGGCTGCCACGGCGGTGACGATGCTGGAATCCACCCCGCCGGAGAGCAGGACGCCCACCGGCACATCGGCCTCCAGACTCCGCTCCACGGCACGGACCAAGGCATCGCGCAGGGCGTCAAAGACCCACTGCGGCGGGTTCTCCTCCGGCCGCCGGCTTTTGAGCAACACCGGGGCGCCCGCAGGGAAGGCGGGGCCGGCAATCAGCCCGTCATCCGGCGTCCAGGCATGGCCCGGCGGAAAAGGCTCCACGAACGGCCGCCACTCGTCGTCGAACGCCTTCATCTCGGAGGCAAACAGCACCATTCCGTCATGGCGGGCCCAGTAGAGCGGGGACAATCCGAGCATGTCCCTGGCCGCGACAAACTGCCCGTCATCGCCTGCCATCACCAACGCGAACGGGCCCCAGAGCTTTTCGAAGGCCGCAACGCCCAGTTCCTCATACAGCTGCAGCGCGGCCTCCAGATCGGACCGGGTCCTGAAGCGCTCGTTCCCCAGCTGGTCCCGGATCCGGCGGTAGTTGTAGATTTCGCCATCGCCGACCAGCCAAGTGTCGCCGTCGCGGCCGGCCAGGGGTTGCTGCCCGTGTTCCGGATCGACAATGGCCAGCTGCCGGCTGCCCAGCCAGGATTTGCCCACCCGGCGCGAGCCCGAACCGTCCGGTCCGCGGTGTGCCAACCGGTCCAGCATCCGTTCGCCCGCTGTCGCATCCAACTCCCCGTAGGCAGCCACTATCCCTGACATCTGCATCCCGCCTTTGCGCTTGTCCATCTACTTTGGGCGCCGCACGCGGCCGGGCTCCGTCCGCCCCAGGCGCTGCGACGCGACTTCTCCAGCATAGCCAGCCGGCGCTCACGCGCTCCGCGCGCGTCTTGGCCCGCGCCGGCCCGGAGCACGCGCTGCCTCGTCCATCGCCCCCACGGCGGTTTCGACTCTTGGCGGCCCCGACCGCCCTCGTCGCACCCGCCCGCGGTTTTGACTTATGGCTGTCCCGACCGCCCTCGTCGCACCCGCCCGCGGTCCCGACGCACGGCGCTCCCCCACCGCCCGCGGTCCCGACGCACGGCGCTCCCCCACCGCCCGCGGTCCCGAACACCGGCGGTGGCTCCTTAGACTTGTAGGCATGACTGCAACGCTGGTGGCCAAGGACCTCTCGGGCGGCCACGGCCACCGCACCCTCTTCTCCAACCTGAACCTGACAGTCGCCCCGGGCGACGTCGTCGGCGTGGTCGGCGCCAACGGTGCCGGCAAGACCACCCTGCTGCGGATCCTGGCCGGCGCGGACGCACCGTTGGCGGGGTCGGTGAGCACGGCGCCGTCGGACGCCTTTGTCGGCTGGCTGCCGCAGGAACACGAACGGATTCCCGGCGAGACCATCGCCGCCTACATCGACCGCCGAACCGGCGCCGCGGCCGCCACCGCCGCCATGGAAGCCGCAGCCGAGGCGCTGGGCTCGGGCTCCAGGCAGGCCGACGATGCCTACGCCGCTGCCCTGGACCACTGGATGGCCAGCGGGGCCGCGGATCTCGAGGACCGGATCGCGCCCATGCTGGCCGAACTGGGCCTGGATGTTGGCCCGGACGCCCCGATGACCGGGCTTTCCGGAGGCCAGGCCGCCCGCGCGGCCTTGGCGGCCCTGCTGCTGAGCCGCTTCGACGTTGTCCTGCTGGACGAGCCCACCAACGACCTCGACCTGGCCGGCCTGGCCCGGCTGGAGTCCTTCGTCCAGGGCCTGCGCGGCGGCGTGGTGCTGGTCTCCCATGACCGCGAGTTCCTGGCCCGCTGCGTGACCACGGTGGTGGAACTGGACCTGGCCCAGAACAAGGTGGCGGTGTACGACGGCGGCTACGATGCCTTTCTGGAGGAGCGTGCCGTTGCGCGCCGGCACGCCCGCGAGGCCTACGACGAATTCGCCGAGAAGAAGGCGGACCTGGTGTCCCGGGCGCGGACCCAGCGCGAGTGGAGCTCCCAGGGCGTCCGCGATGCCATGAAGAAGAACCCGGACAATGACAAGATCCGCCGGAAGGCCAGCACGGAGTCCTCGGAAAAGCAGGCGCAGAAGGTGCGGCAGATGGAGTCCCGCATCGCGCGGCTGGACGAGGTGGAGGAACCGCGCAAGGAGTGGCAGCTGCAGTTCACCATCGGCGCCGCCCCGCGTTCCAGCTCCGTGGTCGCCACCCTGAACCAGGCCACCGTCCGGCGTGACGGCTTCACGCTCGGGCCGGTCTCGCTCCAGGTGAACGCCGGCGAGCGCATCGGCATCACCGGCCCCAACGGTGCCGGCAAGTCCACCCTGCTGCGCCTGCTGCTGGAACACCAGCAGCCCGACGACGGCGCCGCTGCCCTGGGTGCC
>NZ_JBNHHB010000373.1:0-3239 GCF_059091905.1 Arthrobacter sp. Dra40 | reverse complement strand
GCGGCGGTGGCCAGCAGCGCCGGAGCCACGAACACCAAATAGGGCACCGTCTGGCCATTGCCGGCGTCCAGCGACACGTTGGTGTTGGCGTCCACGACTCCAAGCTGGAGCGCGGCGCGATCGCCGGGGCCTCGGCGTCCGTCCTTGAAGCGGTGGCCAGGGCACTCCGGCTCGACGACACCGAACGCGCCCACCTGTTCGACCTGGCCCGGGCAGCCGACGGCATCCCGGCATCCGGCCGCCCTCGCCGGCGGGCGACGGCGCAACAGGCGGCCCGGCCGAGCCTGCAGTGGGCGCTGGAGGCGATCACCGACGGCGTTGCTTTTGTCCGCGACCCGTACCAGAACCTCCTCGCCACCAATGCGCTGGGTCGGGCGTTCTACTCCCCGGTGATCGGCGACGGCGGACGCACTCCCAACCTCGCCCGGTTCCAATTCCTCGACCCGGCCGCCAGGTCCTTCTACCCGGACTGGGAGCTGTTCGCCGGCATGTGCGTCGGAATCCTGCGCACGGAAGCGGGCCGCGATCCACACGACCGGACGCTTCAGGACCTGGTCGGCGAACTCTCCACCCAGAGCGATACCTTCCGCCGGCTGTGGGCCGCCCACGACGTGCGCACCCACGGCACCGGCACCAAACGCTTCAACCATCCGGTGGTCGGCGAGCTCACCCTCGCCTATGAAGAACTCGCGATCACCGCAGAGCCCGGACTGGTCCTGATGGTCTACACCGCAGAACCAGGCAGCCCCTCCGCGGAACGCCTCCGGCTGCTGGCCAGTTGGGGCGCGGACCACAACCTGCCCGCCGCCCTGAATGAAAGGGAGCGTCCAGCAATCTAGGGCAGCAACCGCCGCACGCCGTGATCCTGCGCCCGTGGAGTGTCCCGGAGGTGGTGGCTTGGGAACGGGGCCAGGCACCGCCGTCGTCCTCTGAAGCAGGCGGGCCGGGCGTAGAATTGATTGGCCGCATTTTCAGCGCCGGCCTCTCCCCCTCCAGCAAGGTTGTTTCTTCGATGCCGCACTTCGCGTCCGCGCTCGCGCGTGGCCTGACTGTCCGCCACATCCGCTTCATGGCCCTCGGTTCCGCCATCGGCACCGGCCTGTTCTACGGCTCGGCCGCCGCGATCCAGGCCGCCGGCCCGGCCGTACTGCTGGCCTACGCGATCGGCGGGGCCGCCGTGTTCCTGGTGATGCGGGCGCTGGGCGAGATGGCCGTGCGGCACCCCGTCTCGGGTTCGTTCGGGCAGTACGCCAGCCGCTATCTGGGTCCCTTCGCCGGGTTCATCACCGGCTGGACGTTCGCGTTCGAGATGGCGATTGTGGCGATCGCGGACGTCACGGCGTTCGGCATCTACATGGGTTTCTGGTTCCCTGACGTGCCGCGTTGGATCTGGATCCTCGCCGTCGTGTTCTTCATTGCCGCGATCAATCTGGTCAAGGTCCGGGTTTTCGGCGAGACCGAGTTCTGGCTGTCGCTGGTCAAGGTCGCCGCGATCATTGCCATGATCGCCGGGGGGACGTTGATCATCATCTTCGGCTTCGGGTTGCCGGACGGGGCCAACCCGGGGTTGGAAACCATGCTGGGGTCAGGAGGCTTCTTCGCCAACGGGTTCTGGGGGCTGCTGGCCTCCTTCTCCATTGTGATGTTCGCGTTCGGCGGGATTGAGACCATCGGCATCACGGCGGGCGAAGCGGAGAACCCGAAGAAGGCGATCCCGGGTGCGGTCAACACCGTGCCGGTTCGGATCCTGCTCTTCTACGTCTGCACCTTGGGCGTGCTGATGATGATCTCGCCGTGGGACCGGATCGACGGTTCCACCAGCCCGTTCGTGCAGATCTTCGACATGCTGGGAATTCCGGCCGCCGCGCACATCCTCAACGCCGTGGTGATCACCGCTGCCATCTCGGCCATCAACTCCGACACCTTTGGGGCCGGGCGGATGATGTACGGGCTGGCCGAGCAGGGCCATGCGCCCAAAGCCTTTGCGAAGGTCTCCCGCCATGGCGTGCCGTGGATGACGGTGGCGACGATGGCCGCGGTGCTGCTGGTCGGCGTCGTGCTCAATGCTGTGCTGCCGGAGTCTCTGTTCCTGATTGTTGCGTCGATCGCGACCTTCGCCACCGTGTGGGTCTGGCTGATGATCCTGCTCTCGCACATCGCGATGAAGCGGGAGATTGCGCGGAAGGGGATGCCGGCATCGGAATTCCCGGTGCCGTTCTGGCCGGTCGCGTCCTACCTGGCCCTGGCGTTCATGCTGTTCATTGTGGTGTTGCTGGGCATCATGCCGGACACCCGGGTTGCGCTGCTGGTGGGCTGCGCGTGGATCGGGCTGCTGTTCCTGGCCTACCGCTTTGGCATCAAGGGCGCCGGGCGTCGCCGTGCGGAGCTGGCGGATGAAACCGGCGCGGCCGTGGGCACGGAGCCGTCACACCAGTAGCTCTCGCAGCCGGATGTTGACGGCCGCCTCAGGCACCGACGACGGTGGACCGAGGGGCGGTCCGGTCCCGGAACAAAAAGGCGCAGATGGCCTGTGCGATCTTCCGGCCTCCTTGCACCGAGGGCTCGATCGGGTTGGCATAGTCGCCGTCCTCGGAGCATACGAGCCGCAGGTCCAGCAGGGACATCCCGCGGGCGAAGACTTCACGGGTGATGCGGTCGTTGAACAGGGCTGCCGCCGACCTGATGATCGGTTGGTCCGGGCCCGACGGAGGGGTGTCGTAGATGGTGCAGGCCGCGACCGGCAAACCTTGTGCCGCCGCCGCTTCCAGCATTGCCGCGTAGCCCGCTGCGAACCCGTCCTGGGCGTCGGCGAACAGGGCAAAAGCCTGAGCCGCGGACCCGACCGGTTCATTAAGCAAGTAAGCGAAGCCCAGCGCATCGTTGCCGCCGACGCTGACCACCAGGTGCGTGGCGTCCCGCGGCAGCGAGCGGAGCTGGTCGGTGACGCCGGAAATGACGGCACCGTCGACGGCCAGCAGGGTGGCCTGCCACCCGCGCGGCAGCAGCCCTCGAACGTGCGTGACGACGTCGGGCCCTCCGGCAACATAGGCAGCGTTGTCGAACACCGAATCGCCGAGCAGCACCACATGGCCGGAACTGCCGTTTGCGTCAACTGCCATGCCGCCCTCCCGTGCTTGGGCCGGTGAGCAAGTACTCGGGCCGGTGGGCACACTTTAGCGGCCGTCTGCCAGGCCCGATAGCCCGTTCCCCGCTTCGCCAGCCCCGGCGGACAGCCGGCC
>NZ_JBNHHB010000372.1:0-3275 GCF_059091905.1 Arthrobacter sp. Dra40 | reverse complement strand
GAGATCACCGATATCGCTGACCTGCTGGTCTCGATGGGCGCCCGCATCGAAGGGATCGGGTCGCCGACTTTGGTGGTCACCGGCGTGGAGCGCCTTCACCCGGTGCGCCACAGCACCGTACCGGACCGGATCGTTGCCGGGACCTGGGCCTTTGCCGCCGCCATCACCGGCGGCACCGTGGAAGTGGGCAAGTCCAATCCCGCCCATCTGGCCGTGGTGCTGGACAAACTGGGGAAGGCCGGATGCCGAATCACCCAAACGGATGACAGCTTCACCGTGGAAGGCCCCCGGCGCCCCGAGCCAATCAACGTCTCGACGCTGCCGTATCCCGGATTCCCCACTGACCTGCAGCCGTTCGTCGTCGCGCTCAACGCGGTGGCGAACGGACACGGGATGGTGACCGAGAACGTCTTCGAGGCGCGCTGGGGCTTTACCGCCGAATTGTCCCGTCTGGGTGCCGTGGTCCGGCTGGACGGACACCACGCCCTGATCAAGGGGGTACCGCAGCTCTCCGGAGCTCCGGTCGAAGCCAACGACATCCGGGCCGGGGCAGCCTTGGTGATCGCCGGGCTGGTCGCGGAGGGCACCACGGAGGTCCACGGCGTGGAGCACATTGACCGCGGATACGAGCGGTTCGACGAGCGCCTGCGGGCGCTGGGCGCAGATGTAGTCCGTCTGGGGCCGCCGAGGCTGCCTGCCTAAGCCCGTAAACAGCAGAACCCCTCCGGAAATCTCCGGAAGGGTTCTGCCTGCCGCGCGCCGTCGTGGACGGCTGCAGTCTTTCAGCGGAAGCTAGATGACGGTGACGCCGGTGGCCTGCGGGCCCTTGGCTCCCTGGCCGATCTCGAAGCTCACGCGCTGGTTTTCGTCGAGCGTCTTGAATCCGCCCGACTGGATCTCCGAGTAGTGAACGAAGACATCTGCATCCGACTCATCCGGAGTGATGAAGCCGAAGCCCTTTTCCGCGTTAAACCACTTAACGGTCCCCTGTGCCATTTAAATCTCCTCATCGTCAACAAATTCAAGCCGGCACACCTCGTACCAACCCGGTTACTCCGTGGAAGATCCAAACGACACGGCCAGCGGGCCGGACGCCGAGGAGCTTCACACTCGCAACACGTCTTGCGAGCATGAAAAACTCACCTACACAAAGACTGAGTTAAGCATCACATAAGGCCCATGGGTGGTCAACGGTACAAAGGGCAATTCAATCGTTTATTAAGCAAGAGTTCGACGGGTGGCCAGGCAGCCCGGCCACACGTCAGAACAGGCGGGAATCGGCGTCGTCCACGCCGCGCATCTCGTCGTAGTCCAGCGTCAGGCACTCGATGCCGCGGTCGGTGGCGAGGACCCGTGCCTGCGGCTTGATTTGTTGTGCCGCAAAAATGCCCTTGACCGGTGCCAGCAGCGGATCGCGGTTGAGCAGCTCCAGATAACGGGTCAGCTGTTCCACCCCGTCAATGTCGCCGCGGCGTTTGAGCTCAACGGCCACGGTGCCGCCATCGGCGTTGCGGGCCAGGATGTCCACCGGGCCGATCGCGGTCATGTATTCGCGCCGCACCAGTGTGTGGCCGGGGCCGAGGCGGTGGATCTGTTCGGCCAGCAGGCGCTGCAGATCGGCTTCCACACCGTCTTTGACCAGCCCGGGGTCGGTGCCCAGGTCGTGGCTGTATTCGTGCAGGTGCTCATGGATGCTGATCACCAGACGGTCGTCGCTCTTGGCGTGCTGGACATGCCAGACCTCCTGGACCCCGGACTCGGCGTCGTCAGACTCAGGCCCGGCGACGCGCAGCGTGGCCGGCGGGCTCATCCAGTTAAGCGGCTTGTAGGAACCGCCGTCGGAATGGATCAGGACCGAGCCGTCCGCCTTCACCATCAGCAGGCGGGTGGCCAGCGGCAGGTGGGCGCGAAGGCGGCCAATGTAATCAACGGAGCAACGGGCAATGACAAGACGCACAGTAGGCCACTTTACCGGTGCCCGCAGTGTGCTCCGGACTGGCCCGCGTGTGCGGCTCCGTGCGGATCCGACCGGATCGGGCCGGATCGGGGCGCGACCGCTCCGACCGGATCGGGGCGGGACCGGACGGGGATCTGGGCCGGAGCGGGCCGGGCCGCACCGGAACGTGGTTCGGAGCGGACAGCGCCGGTGGGGCAGAATGGATGGCATGCCCCGTTCCAACCGTCCGCGCCGCCGCTCCGGGACGGGCAGCAGCAAATGGGAGCGGGTCGGCGAGTTCGATGTGGACCGCGCCCGTGCCGGCATCCCGGAGCGCCAGAATGCGCCCGACGGGGAATGGAACGTCCGGCGCATCACGCCCTCGAACGCTGCCAAGGAGTACACCTGCCCCGGCTGCAACCGGACCATAGGCCCCGGGATCGAGCACTTGGTCGCATGGCGCGCCGACTCGTTGCTCGGTGGCGAGACCGCGCTGGCCGAGAGGCGGCACTGGCATCCGCGATGCTGGCAGATCCGCAGCTACCGCTACCGCTGAGTCGCGTCAGTTTCGGTCCTGCCGGACAATGAACACGTCCTTGAGCAGCAGCATCACCGATGCGGCTGCCGGAATCGCCATCAGGGCGCCCAGCACACCCATCAGTGATCCTCCGGCAATCACGGCGATCACCGCCACGGCGCCGGGCACGGCCACGGCACGCTGCATCACGCGGGGGGATACGAAATACGCCTCGATCTGCAGGTAGGCAAAGTAGATGATGGCGAACAGCACCGCCGTCTGCCACCCCACGGTCAGGGCGACCAAGGACACGAACGTCCCGGCGATCACGGCACCGATCAGCGGGATGAAGGCCAGCAGGGCGACGACGAAGGTCAGCAAGGCGGTGAACGGCACCTGCGCGATGGTCATGGCGATGAAGGCAACGGCTGCATTGATCAGGGCCACGCAGGCCTGCCCGATCACGTAGCTGCCCACGCTGCTGCTGATCTCCTCCGACAGGCGCTGGACCTGCGGTCGCCGTGACCGGGGAGCCAGCCGGTAGGCCCAGATCTTCAACGCCGGAAGCGAGGCCAGGAAGTACAGCGTCAGCACCAGCACGATCAACGCGCCGAAGGCGCCCTGAAGGACAGCACTGCCGACGCCGAGGACGCCGCCGAAGATCCCCGAGACGTTCTCCGAGCTGGCAAAGAACTTCGCCAACTCGTCATCGATGCGTTCCCGCACCTGGAACTGCTTGTCGATGGTCTGGAAAAAGGGCGAGTTTAGGAATTCGTCGACATAACGGGGGGCGTTGGCCACGATCTGGGTGGTCTGATTGAC
>NZ_JBNHHB010000371.1:0-3277 GCF_059091905.1 Arthrobacter sp. Dra40 | reverse complement strand
CCTTGGCTGTTCTGGCAGCTGGTCCTGAAAAGGTTCCGGGCTACGCCGGGTCGATGACCATGAGCAGGTCTCCGCCCTGGACCTGCTCAACTGCGGAGATAGCCAACCGCGTGACTGTGCCCCCGGCAGGAGCGGTGATCCCGGCTTCCATCTTCATGGCTTCGATGGTGGCCACCGTGTCGCCGGCCTTGATGACGTCCCCGACCTTGACGATGACGGTGACGGCGCCGGCGAACGGAGCCGCCACGTGCCCGGGTTGGGCGGGGTCGGCCTTTTCCGCGACCTTGACTTCGGATTCGACGCTCCGGTCGCGGACCGTGACGTTGCGCTGCTGGCCGTTGAGAGTGCAATGCACGGTGCGCATGCCCTTCTCGTCCGGTTCGGAGATGGCTCCCAGCATGGCGATCAGGCGGACGCCCTTTTCGAGCTCGATCACGTGTTCGGATCCCGCTTGCAGCCCGTACAGGTAGTCCAGCGTGTCCAGCACGGACACGTCACCGTACATCTCCCGGGTCTTCTCGAACTCCTTGGCCGGGCCGGCAAACAGCAGCCGGTTCAGCGTCGCCCTCCGGGTGGCAGGATCCGCCGCCAGTGCCGCCGATTCCTCGGCGGTCAGCTCTTCGTTGCGCGGCTTGACGTTGCGCCCTTCCAAGGCCTTGGTGCGGAACGGCTCCGGCCAGCCGCCGGGCGGATCGCCCAATTCGCCGGCCAGGAAGCCGATCACTGAATCGGGAATGTCGTACTTGCCCGGATCGGCTGCGAAATCCCCCGGATCAGCATTGGCTCCGACCAGCTGCAGGGCGAGGTCTCCCACCACCTTGGACGACGGGGTCACCTTCACCAAGCGCCCCAGGATCTTGTCGGCCGCAGAGTACATGTCCTCGATGGCTTCAAAGCGCTCTCCGAGACCAAGCGCGATGGCCTGCTGCCGCAAGTTGGAGAGCTGGCCGCCGGGGATTTCGTGCGCGTAGACACGGCCGGTGGGCCCCGGCAAGCCCGACTCGAAGGGAGCGTACACGCGGCGGACCGCTTCCCAGTACGGCTCCAGCGAACCCACCGCTTTCAGGTCCAAACCGGTGTCGCGCCCGGTGTGGGCGAGAGCTGCGACGAGCGCAGACATGGACGGCTGGCTGGTAGTACCGGCCATGGCGGCGCTGGCGACATCGACGGCGTCCACGCCCGCATCGGCGGCAGCCAGCAGCGTGGCCAGCTGGCCACCGGCAGTGTCGTGGGTGTGCAGGTGGACCGGCAGTTCGAAACGCTCGCGCAGCGCCGACACCAGCTTCGCGGCGGCAGCGGGACGCAGCAGGCCGGCCATGTCCTTGATCGCCAGAATGTGCGCCCCCGCGTCGACGATCCGTCCGGCCAAATCCAGGTAGTAGTCCAGCGTGTACAGGTCCTCCGCCGGATCCATCAGGTCACCTGTGTAGCAAAGCGCTACTTCGGCCACCGCAGTTCCCGTCTCCCGCACCGCCCGGATGGCCGGTTCCATCTGGGACACGTCGTTGAGCGCATCGAAGATCCTGAAGATGTCGATCCCGGTTGCGGCCGCTTCCCGGACGAACGCGGTGGTCACTTCCTCCGGGTACGGGGTGTACCCGACCGTGTTCCGTCCCCGCAACAGCATCTGCAGGCAGATGTTCGGCATCGCCTGACGCAGTGCCGCCAGCCGCTCCCACGGATCTTCGCCCAGGAACCGCAGCGCGACGTCGTACGTTGCCCCGCCCCAGGCCTCCACCGAGAGCAGCTGCGGGGTCAGGGCCGATACAGCAGGGGCCGCGTTGAGCAGGTCCTTGGTGCGCACGCGGGTGGCCAGCAGCGACTGGTGGGCGTCGCGGAACGTGGTATCGGTCACGGCCACGGCAGTCTGGGCCCGCAGCGCGGCCGCGAACCCCTCCGGGCCCAGCTGCTGAAGCCGCTGCCGCGAACCTGAGGCCGGAACGGTGGCCAGCGAACCGGTGGCCTCCAGCGCCTGCCGGGCCGGCTCCGGCAGTTTATCCACCGGCGCGACGGCCACGGGCAGCTCGCCGTGCGGCTTGTTGACAGTCACATCCGCCAGCCAGGTGAGCAGTTTGGTGCCGCGGTCGGCCGAGACACGGGCCTTCAGAAGTTCCGGCCGCTCGTCTATGAAGGATGTAGCTACATTGCCTGCCAGGAAATCCGGGTCCTCCAGGACCGCCTGCAGGAACGCGATGTTCGTGGAAACACCACGGATCCGGAACTCCGCCAGCGCGCGCTTGGCGCGGGCGGCCGCCGTCGCAAAGTCGCGGCCGCGACAGGTGAGCTTGACCAGCATCGAATCAAAGTGCGGACTGATTTCGGCACCGGTGTAGATGGTTCCGCCGTCCAGCCGGACACCTGCGCCGCCAGCGGAGCGGTAGGCAGTGACCTTGCCAACGTCGGGTCGGAAGCCGTTGGCGGGATCTTCGGTGGTAATCCGGGACTGCATGGCGGTTCCGTTGATGGAAACAGCCTGCTGGGACAAGCCCAGGTCGGCCAGGGTTTCGCCGGCGGCGATGCGCAGCTGTGACTGCACCAGGTCGACGTCGGTGATCTCCTCGGTCACGGTGTGTTCCACCTGGATCCTGGGGTTCATTTCGATGAAGACGTGCTGTCCGGCGCGTTCGCCCACTGTGTCCACGAGGAATTCGACCGTGCCGGCATTGGTGTAGCCCAGCGTTTCGGCGAACGTGACCGCATCCCTGTACAGCGCCTGGCGGATGTTCTCGTCGAGGTTGGGCGCCGGGGCGATCTCGATGACCTTCTGGTGCCGCCGCTGGAGCGAGCAGTCACGTTCGAACAGGTGCATGACGTTGCCCTGCCCGTCGGCCAGGATCTGCACCTCAATGTGTCGCGGCCTCAGCACCGCCTGCTCCAGGAACACGGTGGGATCACCGAAAGCCGTATCGGCTTCGCGCATGGCTGCAGCCAGTGCCTCCGGAAGGTCTTTCGGCTTGTCGACCCGGCGCATGCCGCGCCCGCCGCCGCCGGCCACCGCCTTGACGAAGATGGGAAAGCCGATCTCCTCGGCCTCGGCCAGCAACTTGTCGGTGTCCGCGCTGGGCTCGGTGGACTTCAGCACCGGGATGCCTGCCTTGCGGGCTGCCTGCAAAGCGCGGACCTTATGCCCGGCCAGTTCCAACACCTCGGCCTTCGGACCAACGAAGGCGATGCCGGCATCTGCAGCCGCACGGGCCAACTCCGGGTTCTCGGACAGGAACCCGTAACCCGGGTAGATGGCGTCCGCTCCGGATTCCTTGGCTACCCGGATGATCTC
>NZ_JBNHHB010000370.1:0-3308 GCF_059091905.1 Arthrobacter sp. Dra40 | reverse complement strand
GGCCCCAGCGCCTTCGGCGACTTCGACTACGCCGGCGCCGACGGTTCGATGACGCCCGAGTTCCACGCCATCCCGCTGGATGACTACGACCTGGGCAGCGATTACCGCTAGCGAGTAGGGCGCTCCCGCCGCGGCGATCTCGTGCCACGGCGGGGCTCCCGTGCCCCGCTCTTGTAGGGCGGGCGCTTTGCCTGAAGCATGGAACCGCCTCCTGCTCCCCGACATTGGGGCAGCGGGAGGCGGTTTTTGCGCGTCCGGCATCAGCCGGTGCAAACGGGAGTCAGGGCCTGTGCAGCTCCCAACCGCTACCCGGCGGATCAAGGCCGGGCTTGTGCCGCACATGAGAACCTAGGAACATGGCCAATTCCCCGTCCGGTGACTCGATGCTGGACCGGCTGGTGCGCATCCTGTCTGCGTTCGAGCCGGACAAACCGGCGATGAGCGTCGCGACGCTTTCCCGCCGGGCGGACGTTCCGCTGGCCACGACGTACCGGCTGGTCGACGAGCTCTCCCGCCACGGGCTGCTGACCAAGGAGGGCCCCGGCGAGATCCGGCTGGGGCTGCGGTTATGGGAGCTGGCCAACCGCAGCTCTCCCGCCGTCGACCTGCGGCAGGCCGCAATGCCCTTCATGGAGGATATCCAGTCCGTGGTGCGCCAACACACCCAGCTGGCCGTCCTGCGTGAGGACGAAGTCCTGGTGATCGAGCGCCTCTCCAGCCGCGGTTCGGTGGTAAACCAGGCCCAGATTGCGGGCCGCATGCCGGTGCACCGCACCTCCATGGGCATGGTGCTGCTGGCCTATTCACCGAACCACATCCAGGAGTCCTACCTCAGCCGGCACCCGGAAGCGGTGACATCAGGCGATTCGGTTTCCTTCGATCTGCGCCGGCACCTGGCCGACATCCGGCAGCGGGGCTATGCCGCGTTCGACGGGCGCATTGACGTGGACACCACCGGCATCGCCGTCCCGGTGGCAGGGCCGGCCGGACGTCCGCTGGCAGCCCTCGGGGTAGTAGTGCCGCTGGGGTTCGAGAACTTCCACGCCGTGGTCCCGGCGCTGATGACCGCCGCTCGGGGCATCTCCCGGGCCATGGGCGTAGCACTGCCGTAACGGGAACGGCGGACCGGGAGCATCTCCCGGGCGATGGGCGATGGGCGATGGGTGATGGGCGATGGGCGATGCGCGATGGGCGGGGCCCTGCCGCAACAGGGGCACGGGGAAACCGGCCTGAGAGCTCCGCCGTCACGGGGGCACCGGGGAAGCCGGCCTGAGAGCTCCGCCGTCACGGGGGCACCGGGGCAACCGGCCTGAGGGCGCCGCCGTCGTAATTCTCATTGAATAAGAATGGCGGGGCGGCGGGTATGTCGCGGGGCTCACACTGGAGTCAGACACGGCTTCCTTTGATTTCAGGAGACTTACCCATGGCGCAGGCCCGGATCATTAAAACCAAGGTTGGAATTGTCGGCGGAGGCCCGGCCGGCCTGATGCTCAGCCACCTGCTGGCCGTGCAGGGGATCGACAACCTCGTGGTGGAATCGCGCGATCACGAGACCATCCGCAATACGCACCGCGCCGGCATCCTGGAAGCCGGCTCGGTCAAGATGCTCACCGACACCGGCGTCGACGGCCGGGTGCTCACCGACGGCGACGAACACGCCGGGATCGACCTGCGCTTCAACGGAGAATCCCACCCGCTGGACTTCAAGGACCTGGTGGACGCAACAGTAACGTTGTACGCGCAGAACGAGGTCTTCGTGGACCTTGCCGCTGCCCGCAAGCGCGACGGCGGCGACGTGCGCTACGAGGCCGAGGTCACCGAGGTGCTGGACCTGGAGACCACCACGCCAAAGTTCCGGTTCACGGACAAGGACGGCGCCGCGTTTGAGGTCCACTGCGACATCCTGGTGGGAGCCG
Source organism: Arthrobacter sp. Dra40 (assembly GCF_059091905.1). Lineage (NCBI taxonomy): Bacteria > Bacillati > Actinomycetota > Actinomycetes > Micrococcales > Micrococcaceae > Arthrobacter > Arthrobacter sp. Dra40. The sequence goes on along the minus strand of NZ_JBNHHB010000370.1, from coordinate 1,392 downwards.
ACGGCTCCCGCAGTTTCTGCCGCCGGGCCGTCAAGGGCGAGCAGGACTACAAGATCGAGTATCCGTTTGCGTGGTTCGGCATCCTGACCGAGGCCCCGAAGAGCGCCCCGGAACTGATTTACGCAAACTCCCCGCACGGTTTCGCCCTGATCTCCCAGCGCAGCGAAACCGTCCAGCGCATGTACTTCCAGTGCGATCCCGCCGAGAACGTGGATGACTGGAGCGAGGACCGCATCTGGGCCGAACTGCAGAAGCGGGTGGACGGCCCGGATCGGTTCCAGCTGAAGCAGGGACCGATCTTCGACAAGACCGTGCTGGCCTTCCGCTCCTTCGTGCGCGAGCCGCTCTCCCACGGGCGCATGTTCCTGGTGGGCGATGCCGGGCACACGGTCCCGCCGACCGGCGCCAAGGGGCTCAACCTGGCCTTTGCCGACGTCAAGGTGCTCTTCGAGGCCATCGACTCCTTCTACGCCACTGGCCGTGACGCCCAGCTGGAGGGATACTCTGACCTGGCGCTGCAGCGGGTCTGGAAGGCGCAGAACTTCTCCTACTGGATGACCAGCATGCTGCACACCCGCAAGGATGCGTCGCCGTTCGAAAACAAGCGCGCCCTCGGCGAACTGGCTACCGTGACGGGGTCCCGGTTCGGGCAGCAGTACCTGGCCGAGTCCTACACGGGCTGGCCGCACAAGTAAGCACTGTGCCGCGCAGAACGCCGGGCACCTGACAACAGAACCATCCACCGCCACGACAGAAAGGAGTTCTCGATGAGCGACGCTACAGCTCAGGACGAGGCCTTCGAGGACGAGACGTTTGACGACAGCCACGTGCTGGATCCTGCCGCCACTGCGGATTCACAGGAGACCATCAGCCAGGAAATCACTGACGCCCACGAGGCGTACCGCAAGGGCGTGGAGGCCGGCGGCGCCGAGGAAACACAGCCGCGCATCGACTTTGCGCCCTACCGCTCCTCGCTGCTGCGACACCCCACCAAGGACCTGCACCACGCGGACCCGGAGACCATCGAGCTCTGGAGCCCGGCCTTCGGCGAGCGGGACGTGCACATCCTGGAGTCGGATCTGACCCTCCAGCACAACGGCGAACCGCTCGGCGAGCGGATCATCGTCCAGGGCCGGGTGTTGGACGGCGACGGCCGCCCGGTGCGCAACCAGCTGGTGGAAGTCTGGCAGGCCAATGCCGCGGGCCGCTACGTGCACAAGCGCGACCAGCACCCTGCTCCCATTGACCCGAACTTCACCGGCGTGGGCCGGTGCATCACCGGACCCAACGGCGAGTACAAGTTCACCACCATCAAGCCGGCCCCGTACCCGTGGAAGAACCACCACAACGCCTGGCGCCCGGCGCACATCCACTTCTCGCTGTTCGGCACCG
>NZ_JBNHHB010000369.1:0-3316 GCF_059091905.1 Arthrobacter sp. Dra40 | reverse complement strand
GGGAAAGCGCAATCTCGATGGCCGGAATCAGATCCGCCGGGCTGAAGGGCTTCACCACGTACGCCATTGCGCCGGCGTCGCGGGCCCGCTCCACCAGCTCCTTTTGGCTGAACGCGGTCAGCAGCACCACCGGAGCAATGCGGGCCTTGACAATCTGCTCGGCCGCCGTGATGCCGTCCATGACCGGCATCTTCACGTCCATCAGGACCAGGTCCGGCTGTAATTCCCGGGCAAGTTCCACTGCCTTTTCCCCGTTGTCGGCTTCGGCAACGACGTCGTAGCCCTCGCCCCGCAGGATCTCGACGATATCCAGGCGGATCAGTGTCTCGTCCTCCGCGACAACGACGCGGCGAGCGGGGGCAGACTCGGTTTGTTCAGACACTGGCGCTCCTAGACTGTTTGTTGCCATTCACATGGCGTCGGTTCCGTAAAACAGCCTATCGGCATGTAGAGTAGATTCGCGCACTGGGCAGCATGAGGGTTTTCACAGTGGGAAGCCCCACGGCGACCGGTGCCGGCCCGAGTGGCGGAATGGCAGACGCACCGCACTCAAAATGCGGCGGGTAAAACCGTGTGGGTTCGAATCCCACCTCGGGCACGTATTGTCCCTGTTCGGAGGCTGGTGGGCCTCCGGGCGGGACCCATGGTTTAGGGGCTCCTTCGGGGGTCCCTTTGTGCTGGTGGCCGCTGGAGTGGTTGAGCCAAGCGCAGGCCCTGCCTGGTGCGGCCGGGAATCGCCTAAGATCGCCTAGGTGCCGGCGGGCCAGGGCGGGCCAGGCCGGGGCAGTCGATGTGAGATGCACCACAAGTAGCGCCCACTTTGTCCTTGCATGTTCAGGTGTAGCCTGTTATAAGTCACCAGTGATGGTGCTGGTGCTGACCAAGGAGTCGTACCATGAGCGTCGAATCAAATTCCGCGGCAGGGACCCTCCCTACCGGAAGTGGGCGCAGGGCCGAAACCCCCGTACCGGCCCAAGGCACTGCTGTGTCTCCCCAGACGGGCATCGGCACGCCGGTTGCTGATCCGGCAGCTTTAGGTCTGGGCGCCTTCGCAATGACCACCTTTGTCCTGAGCGTGATCAACGCCGGACTGCTCCCCAGAGCGGACGAACCGGTGGTCCTGGGACTCGCACTGTTCTACGGCGGGCTGGCACAGTTCGCAGCCGGAATCTGGGAATTCGCCAACCGCAACGTCTTTGGCGCGACGGCCTTCTGCTCCTACGGAGCCTTCTGGCTGTCCTTCTGGTTCTTGAGCCAGTTCAGTGCGGGCAGCCTGCCGGCCGCCGACGCCGGCAAAGCCGTCGGCGTCTACCTTTTGGCGTGGGCCATTTTCACCGCGTACATGACAGTTTCGGCGTGGCGCGTGAGCATGGCCGTCTTTGCGGTTTTTGTTTTCTTGACCCTGACCTTCATCGCGCTGTTCCTTGGCGCATTCTCCGGGGCAGGCGGGCTGACGGTGCTGGGCGGCTGGCTGGGCATCGTGACGGCGCTCATTGCGTGGTACTGCTCGCTCGCGGTGGTGGCAAACAACACCTATCGGCGGACCGTGCTCCCGGTCGGACGACGGTGACAGGCCATGACAGCAGGCCCTGCAGAATCGGATGAAACCCTGGCGAACTTGTTGCACGAACAGCGGCGCTTTCCTCCGGACGCCGCCTTTTCCGCCCAAGCCAACGTAACGCCAGCGGACTATGACGAGGCCGACGGAGACCGGCTGGCTTTTTGGGCGCGCCAGGCGGAGCGGCTGGACTGGTCCCAAAAATGGAGCGAGGTTCTGGACTGGTCCAATCCGCCCTTCGCCAAGTGGTTCGTCGGGGGCAGGCTCAATGCTGCCTACAACTGCCTTGACCGGCATGTCGCGGCCGGCCGCGGAGACAAGGTCGCCTTCTACTTCGAAGGCGAAGCCGGGGACACCCGCACGATCACCTATGCCCAGCTCACCCGGATGGTCTGCCAGGCAGCCAACACGCTGACCGATCTGGGCGTCCAGTCCGGGGACCGGGTGGCAATTTATATGCCGATGATTCCGGAAACCGTGGTGGCGATGCTGGCCTGTGCGCGGATCGGAGCCCCGCACACGGTGGTATTCGGCGGGTTCTCCGCGGATGCACTCCGGACGCGGATCCATGACTGCGATGCGCGGATCGTCATCACCTCCGACGGCGCCTACCGCCGAGGCAAGGCCAGCGGATTGAAGTCCGCCGTAGACGAGGCACTGTTGGACTGCCCCGATGTCCGCAAGGTCCTGGTGGTCCGCCGCACAGGCCAGGACGTCGATTGGACACCGGACCGCGACATCTGGTGGCACGAATCCGTTGAGTTGGCTTCCGCCGATCACGACGCCGAGGCCTTCGATGCCGAACATCCCCTGTACGTGATGTACACGTCGGGCACCACGGGCAAGCCCAAGGGCATCCTGCACACCACCGGCGGCTACCTGACGGCGTGCGCCTACACGCACTGGGCGGTGTTCGATCTGAAGGTTGGGTCCGATATCTTCTGGACTGCTGCGGACATCGGCTGGGTGACCGGGCATAGCTACATCGTGTATGGCCCCCTGGCCAATGGTGCCACCTCCGTGATGTACGAGGGCACGCCGGACACTCCCCATCAGGGCCGCTGGTGGGAAATTATCGACAAGTACAAGGTCTCGATTCTCTACTGCGCCCCGACGGCCATCCGGACGTTCATGAAATGGGGCGCCGGGATCCCGGCCAGGTACAGCCTCAACAGCCTGCGCGTCATCGGCTCCGTCGGCGAGCCGATCAACCCTGCTGCCTACATCTGGTACCGGGAGAACATCGGGCACAACCAAACACCTGTCGTGGACACGTGGTGGCAGACCGAGACCGGAGCCATCATGATCAGTCCGCTCCCGGGAGTTACAGCAGGTAAACCGGGCGCTGCCATGAGGGCATTGCCCGGGGTGGTGGCCGACGTCGTCAATGATGCAGGCGAACCGGTCGCCAACGGCTCCGGCGGCTACCTGGTCCTGCGGGAACCCTGGCCCTCGATGCTGCGCACCATCTGGGGCGACGACGACCGGTACGTGGAAACCTACTGGTCACGGTTCCCGGGGCTCTACTTCGCGGGGGACGGCGCGAAGAAAGATGAAGACGGGGACATCTGGCTTCTGGGCCGGGTGGACGACGTGATGAACGTGGCCGGACACCGGCTGTCGACGACGGAAATCGAATCGGCGCTCGTTGCCCATGCGAAAGTCGCCGAAGCCGCCGTCGTCGGCGCCCAGGACGACACCACCGGGCAGGCCATCGTCGCCTTCGTCATCCTGCGCAGCGAGGCGGGCGACGGCGGA
>NZ_JBNHHB010000368.1:0-3334 GCF_059091905.1 Arthrobacter sp. Dra40 | reverse complement strand
CTCACCCGGGGTGTTCGAAGTGACCACCCCGGCCGGCCGGACCTACACCGACCGGCCCGGCGAAGACGTCGACGCGCCCGGCCAACCGGCCTACCCGTCCGCCGTCGCCGCCGCCCTCCCGGATGAGCACAGGCAACGAATCGAACCGCTGGTCGTACAACCGCCGACCCGACCCGGGCCGGGGGACGGATCCACCGATGACGATTGGCTGCCGGCCAGGCACCCCGCCCGCAAGAACCATGCAACGGGTGACCAGCAGAAAGAAGCGCCGTCACAGAGTCAACAACAGGACCCGCCACAGAACACGCCGCCACCAAGCCCACAACACGAACCGCGACCGAGTGAACAGGACTCGCCGCCGTTCTGAGGCCATGCCTGCCGCACTCGATGCCCACGGGCTGGCGTGATGGCCGCGGCCGCGGTGTCGCTCGACGGCGGAGCCGGAGAAATTCATGAGTGGGCAGGGCAACTTTATTCGCCCAGGATCACGTCCAAGGCCTCGGTGGAACGGTCGGTGACCGTGGTGGGCGATTCCAAGTGCACGGCGCCGGAGGGCAGGATGCCTGCGCCGCCATACCGTTCCATGACTCTCAATTGGGCCACCACGTCCTCGCCGGCGTGACCGGGCGGCAGCTCGCGCCAGAATTCGAAGCCGCCGCAGTCCAACAAGGCGTCCCGCCGGAACAGCACGCAGCCGCCGGCCCACGCAATCTTGTACAGCCGCCAACTGCCTTCGGGAATCCCAAGCCGCGCGGCGATATGGGTCAGATTGGCCGCGTTGTGCAGCTGCCAGCGGGTGAACCGTTCGTCGGAGCGGCGGATGCGCTCAGGACGCACCGGCCCATCCCACAGTTCGAATGGTTCTTGCTCCGCCGGGCGAACATCCTGCAGGAAAGACATGCCTTGCACGGCCGCGCCAATAAACCCGCAGCCTGCTTCGCGGATGGCAGCGGTCATCCTGGCCAACATGCCCGGCTCCAGCCACACATCGTTATCCAGGAACAGCACGAGTTCGGCCGTGGCCAGGTTGAGCAAGAAGTCGCGCTGCTCGGCCAGACCACGCCGGGGCAGATGCCATTCCAGCCTGACCGGCCGGCCTTGGGCTTCCAGCACCCTGACCATCGCAGCGACTGCAGGATGCTCCCAGACAGGCGCTGCGTCGGACTGATCGCTGACCACCACGGAGAAGGCCGGGCCGTCCTGGGACGCCAGCCCGGAGAGCGTCACCGCCAGCTCAGCCTCCCGACCATAGCTGGGCACCAGGACATTCAGCTCAGGCTCTGATCTCGGTGGTGGCACGGCCCAGCTGCCCGAACCCCTGCGGCTCATGCCAGATCGGTTCCTGCTGCCTGAGGCGTGCCGGTTTCTGCCGTCGGCGCCGAGCCACGGATGCGCCGGACCACGGCGGTCGTGGAGTGGTCGGCGACGTAATCCAGGATGCAGACCTCGCCGCCGCAGGCCTCCACCACTGCCGTTTCCTCGAGCATCTCCGGCGAGTAATCCCCGCCTTTCGCATAGATATCCGGCCGGATCGCTTCGATCAGCGGGATGGGCGTGTCGGTGTCGAAGACGGTCACGTAGTCCACGCAGCTGAGGGCAGCGACGATGCCGGCCCGGTCCGCAGCTGCGTTGATCGGCCGGTCCGGTCCCTTGAGGCGCCTGGCGGACGCGTCGCTGTTCAGCGCCACCACCAGCACATCGCCCAACTGCTTGGCCTGGGTCAGGTAGCGGGTGTGCCCGCGGTGCAGCACGTCAAAACATCCGTTCGTCAGCACAATCCGCCGGCCCGCCGCCCGCTCGGAAGCTACGGTCTGGCCGAGCTCTTCCGCGTCCAGGGCTGCGTCGGAAAAGGTCCCCAGGTGCGCGGCCAGATCCGTTGTACTGCAAACCGAGGTGCCACGCCGGTGCACCACCACATCGGCGGCGGCCTGGGCCAAATCTAGGCTGGTGCTCAGCGGCAGGCCGGCGGCCCGAGCCAGGGTCAGGCACGCCACGTATGTGTCGCCGGCTCCCGACGCCTGCTTCTCGCTGACCGGGCTTGCCCACGTCCTGTGGGTTCCGCCGTCGTGCATCATCAGGAGGGAACCGTCCTTGTCGAGCGTGACGACGGCGGCGCCGGCACCGGTTGCTGTGAGCAGCTTGGCTGCATGACCGGACACTACGGCAGCCCGGTCCGTGTCCGGGTCCAGCGTCACGCCCAGCAGGGCGGCAGCCTCTGCGGCGTTCGGGGTGACGAGGTCCGGCGCGATCCCCGACCACAGCCGCGGGTCATGGGCGTCGACCACCAGCAGCCTGCCGCCGCGGTGACGGGCCAGCACGCTACGCACGGCATCGCCCAACCCGCCGGTGCCGTAGTCGCAGACCACCACCGCGTCGCTGCCGGTCAGGGCAGTGGGCACGGCCGCAGCCAGCTGTCCCTGGGCCGCTTCCGGAACTCTGTTCATGGTCTCGTCCAAGCGCAGCATGATCTGGTCGCCGCCGATGATGCGGTACTTGGTGGTGGTCAGGACATCTTCATGTTCAACCAGGCCCGCGGTGTCCACCCCCGCCCCCTCAAGCAGGGAGCGTAGCCGCCGTCCGGCGTCGTCCGGTCCAATCAAGCCGACCATCCGCACGCGTGCGCCGAGGGCGGCAAGGTTCATGGCCGTGTTGGCGGCGCCGCCGGGCGCGTACTCCCGTTTGGTCATGTCCACCACCGGTGCCGGCGCCTCCCGGCAGAACCGTTCGATGCGTCCGCTGAACCAGCCGTCCAGCATCACGTCGCCCACCACGGTGACCTGCGGCGCGGCCTCGGCCAGCCGGGCCGGCAGCCAGCCGGCGAGCCCGGAGACATCCGACAGCGGGCTGCTCATGGCCGTGCTCCGCCGGGCAGACCCATATGGACCACTTTGACCGCACTGAATTCGTCCAGCAGCTCGGGCCCGTAGCCGAAGCCTGCGCCGCTGTCCCGGCGGGGCTGGGCGGAACCGCCTGGCGCGCCGCCGAAAACGGCGTTGACCTTGACGGTGCCGACCTGGAGCGCCACCACGGCGCGGTGCGCATGTTCCATGTCCGCCGTCAGTACATTGGCGGCCAGGCCGTACCGGCCTTCCGCCGCGAGACGCAGCCCGTCGTCAAAGCTGTCAACCACCTGGACCGGGGCCACCGGGCCGAAGGTCTCCTCCTGCATCACGGCCATGTGCCCGGCGCAGTCCAGCAGGACGGTGGCCGGGTAGTGCGCCCCGGGGCCTTCGGGCACCGCACCGCCTTCCGCCGCAGCCGCACCAAGCGAAAGCGCCTCGGCCACCTGCGCGTGGACGCTGTCCCGGAGCCTGCGGTCCACCAGCGGGGCCAT
>NZ_JBNHHB010000367.1:0-3341 GCF_059091905.1 Arthrobacter sp. Dra40 | reverse complement strand
AGGCTCCCTGCCGGAAAAGATCGAGCAGATCCTCGGCGTCCCCCTGGTTGACGCGGCGGTGGACGCGGTCGGTTTCGAGGCCAAGGGACATGGGTCCAACGCCGCTGAGGCTCCCGCCACGGTGCTGAACGACATCATGTCGGTGACGCAGGTGGGCGGTGCCTTGGGCATCCCCGGCCTCTACGTCACCGGAGACCCGGGCGGCATCGACGAGAACGCGAAGGTCGGCCAGATCGGCGTGCAGCTGGGCACCGGCTGGGCGAAGTCGCTCTCGTTCACCACGGGGCAGTGCCCGGTCAAGCGGTACAACCGTAGGCTAATGGATCTGATCCTGGCCGGTAAGGCCAACATTTCGAAGGCCGTGAACGCCACCACTATCAGCTTGGACGAGGCGCCCCAGAGTTACCGGGAATTCGACCAAGGCGCGGCCAAGAAGTACGTGATCGATCCGCACGGGATGATCGCCGCGTAGGACGCCCCTTCGGATAGGCAGCGGCGGCTGCGCCCCAGTGGCTGCCGCTGCCGACGGCGCCTTCAGCGGATGGCCGGGAAAGTTCCGGTCTTGGAGCAGTTGCAGGAGGGCGCCGGCTCAAAGGCGTTCGTCGATCGGTTTCCCGGTCTGTCCAAGGCCAGCCAGGGCAGCCTGCTCGGCGAAGTCGGGGACGCTGGCCACGACCTCGTCGAAGGTTCCGGCGGCCGCCACCGTTCCTCCGCGCATGAAGAACACAATGTCCGCGTCCCGGATCGTTGCCAGCCGGTGCGCCACGGTGATGACTGTAACGTCGCCGTGCAGCTGCCGGATCGCCGTCGTCACCGCCGCCTCGGTCGCGGTGTCAAGCGCGGAGGTCGCCTCGTCCATGACGAGCACGCGGGGATTGTCGTAGAGCGCCCGGGCAATGCCGAGGCGCTGGCGCTGCCCGCCGGAGAGCGCCATACCGCGCTCACCCACCAAGGCGTCCAAACCGCCGTCGCGCCCCATCACCGTGTCCAGCAGCTGTGCGCGCCGCAGCGCGACGGTCACGCGCTCGGGATCCACGCGGGCCTGGTCCCAGGCCAAGGCCACGTTCTGCGCAATCGACGCGTCGAAGAGCGAGACTTCCTGCGGCACGTAGCCGATGCGCCGCCGCCAGGAGTCCAGCACGAACTCCATCGGTTCACCGCCCACCAGGACGCGTCCGCTGCTTGGCTCGAGCAGGCCCAACAGCAGGTCCACCATCGTCGACTTGCCGGCGCCGGAGGCACCGACGAAGGCCACGTGGCTGCCGGCCGGAATCCGGATGTTCACGTCGTGGAGCGCCGGCGCCGCGGTATCCGGATAGCTGAAGGCGACGTCCTGCAGCTCGATATCGGCGGCGTTGTCCGGCAGCTCGTGCTGCGGCCGCTCGTCGCGCAGCCGGGACATTTCGGCTTCGCCCGAGTGGATGTCCTCCACGATCTGCCGGGCAAAGGACGCGCTGGTGTTCACGGAGGACTGCACAGCCTGCATGCGCGTTAGAGAGGGGATCAGGCGGAACCCCGCGACGGCGAACAGGCCGACGGCGCTCACCGCCCCGGCGGGCCCGCCGGTCAGGTAACCCACGCCGCCCAGCAGCGCGAAGCCCAGGACCAGCGCGGTCTCCAGCACGTAGCGCGGGATCTGCGAGATCTGGATGGCGCCGGCGCGCGCTATGGAGGACTTGGTCCGGGTGCCGTGCACCTGTTCCTGCACCTCGGGCCCGCGGCCGGCCAGGGTGATTTCCTTCAGGGCGCCCAGCGCCTCGTACAGGGTCTTGGCGGTGCGGTTGGACCATTCCCGGTTTTCCCGGCCGATCGCCACGGCGCGCGGGGAGATCACCTTGGCCAGCAGCAGTGCCACCAAACCCAGATAGATCATCGTCACCACCGCGATCAGCGGCTGGGCCACGAACAGCACGACGACGACCGCCACCAGGGTGCCCAGCTCGCCGAACAGGCTCATGGCCGGCATCAGCACGCCCGAAACCGTGATCCCGACGCCCACGTCCACGGAACGGACGATCTCGGCCGAGTTGCGGCCGAGCCGCTTCTCCCACGGGGAGGCGAGGTAGGCGGCGAAGAGGCGGTCGCCGATGGCCACTTCGTGCCGGGCGAAGCGCTTGGTGGCGAAGCGCAGCAGCAGGACGGCGAGGACTCCCTTGAGCACGATCAGCAGGCAGATGAACGCCAGCAGCGGCAGGGCCAGCCCGTTTTCCGCGACATTGCCCACCAGCGGCAGTTCAGCGTCGGACCTGCCCACGAGGGCCGGCAGGAGCGCAGCGATCAAACCCAGGGCGACGACGTCCAGCAGGGCCAATGCCGCCGACGCTGCGCCGTAGCCGGTCAGGAAACGCCGGCTGCCATCGGGCAAGGTACGCAGCAGCGGCACAAGAACGTCGAGGATGCTTTTCATACTGTCCCTCAGCCTATTGCATCGCGCCATTATCACCCGCGACAGCTTCTGGCCAGCAACGGGTCAAAGATGAGGCTCTTTCTCCACAATCGGGGTGCAGGGGCTAGCGGGTCTGACGACCGGTCGCCTAGGGTCGGTGGCAACGCCCGCCCGCCGGTCCCGAATTCCGCTGCGGGGGTCGTGCCTGAACTCTGAGGGGGAGAAGGGATGGAGGGTATCCGGATTGTCGAGGGGGAGGTCCGCGAGCTAATCCGTCAACGAGGTTTGGACCCTGCTCACCAAGGCACTGAGGTCCGGCGGCTGGTCGAGGCCGCCGTCACCGACTACGACGAAAGGTCCTTGCTGGGAGCCCTTCCGCCACTGGGGCACCTGGAGCATGCACGCAAATATATTTTCGATGCCGTCGCCGGATTCGGGCCATTGCAACCGCTTTTGGATGACCCATCCATCGAAGAAATCTGGATCAACTCTCCTGCGGAGGTGTATGTAGCCCGAGGGGGAGAGTCCGAGCTGACATCCCTATCGCTCACAGAACAACAGGTCCGGGACCTGGTGGAGCGAATGTTGAAGTCCTCCGGCCGTCGTTTGGACTTATCTTCGCCCTTCGTTGATGCAGCCCTCGCTGACGGGTCAAGGCTGCACGTTGTCATCCCGGATATCACCCGTCAGCACTGGGCCGTCAACATCCGGAAATTCATTGCCCGCGCTTCGCGGCTGGAGCATTTGGTCGAATTGGGATCGCTGACGCCGGAAGCAGCGCGATTTCTGGGTGCGGCAGTAAGTGCAGGGCTGAACATCCTCGTCTCCGGCGCCACCCAGGCGGGAAAGACTTCGTTACTCAATTGTCTGGCAGCAGCCATTGGCAGCCGGGAGCGAGTCGTGACGGTCGAGGAGATCTTCGAACTGCAGCTGCCCCTGCGCGACGTGATTGGGC
>NZ_JBNHHB010000366.1:0-3388 GCF_059091905.1 Arthrobacter sp. Dra40 | reverse complement strand
AAGGTTTGCGTTCATGCCGGTGGCGGCAAGATCGCGCTTCAGGTCGGCCATGATGGTGCGCAAGGCTTCACGGCCGGCATCGTTCGGCGCGAAGAGTTCCACCCGGACGCCCTCGCCCGTGACGTGGGCGCGCACGGTGACCGGACCAAGATTGTCCGGCGTGACGCTGATGGTCATCACGTGCTCACCGGGCTTGGCCTGCGCCAGCGTAAAGAGCGGGCGCGCCACCTGGGCGGTGAACGGCAACTGCTGGTTAGGCGCGGTGGGAGCGGGGGCCGTGGCCGAAGCGGCGGCCGCCGGCTGGGACACCGGGACCGGCGCGGCGACCGGCGCCTGAATACCCTGAAGCTGCTCGGCCTCGCCGCGCGCATTGGTAGCTGCAGCGACTATTAGTGCGGCTGCAGCGCCGTGTGCCGGGGTGCCCGGCACTGGTTCTCCGGGAAGTACGACGCCGGGGGGCAGCTGTGCAGGGACAGTCGACTGAGGTGCGGGCTGGGTGGGGACACCTTGGCCGGCCAGACCGGCGCGCTGGGTCTCGATGGCGTCTGCCCCGGCCTCCGGCGCCACGGGGGCTCCTGCGACAGGGGCGCCGGTCGAGGGCGCGGCTCCCGGGATGGTTCCGGCTCCGGAGGCCGGAACGAAGGCGCCCGAAGCTGTTGCGCTGGAAGTTGCGGCGGTTCCGGCACCTTGGGCGGCGCCGACCTGCCCGCCTGCGGCGGTTTGGCCAACGGGAGCAGGGGTGACAGGCGCCGCGGCTCCACCCTGCGGCACAGCAGCGGTGACCGCTGTTGTGTGACCGGCCTGGGTTACTGCTTCCCCGCCCGGTGCACCGGTGGCCGGTGCGCCGGTGGCTAGCCGGAGGCCGGTGCTGACCGATGTGTTTCCGACCGCTGCAGCACCCGGAACCAGGGCGACGGCGGACTGTCCTGCCAGGGCTGCTGCCTCGCCTTCAACCGGAGTTCCGGCACCGGCGGCGCTGCCCTCCGGCAGTGCCTGCCCGGTGACCGGCGGCCAGGCCGCTGGAGCGCCCGCGATCTCCGCGGCAGCTGTTCCATGAGCTGCAGTATCACCGGCAGGTTTGGCCTCGCCGGAAGGGGCCTGCCCACCGTTGCTGCCGGAAGAAGTGGTTCCGCCGGTGGAGGCACCGCCGTCGTGCTGGGAACGCTCCGCAGCAGCGGAGCCCTGCTGCAGTGCATCCTGCAGGGCGGCGTCGAAACCGGGGCCGGAGGAGCGCGAGGCAGACGGCCCACCCGTGCGGGAAGAGGCCGCGGGAGCGATCGGCAGGGAGTTCACGGGGAGGCTCATGCGGTTCGTCCCGTCGCAAAGGCGGCCTGCGCGGTGGCCAGCAGGTCGGTCAGCTGGCCGGCTCCGGTGGAGCCTCGGCCGGTGAGCGTGGAGGGCAATCCGGTGTTGCCGGTCTGCCCGGAGAGCATCGCAGTGATCGCACCGGAGGTGCCGTTCTGGCCCGTGAGCATGGAAGACAGCCCCGTCGAGGTGGAGAGCTGCGCCGCGGCGATCAAATCCGTCAGCGCGCTTTGCTGGTCCGCCGTCAGCGCTGCTGCGCCCGAGGCAGCACCGTCGGCACCGGCGGCCTGGACGGTGGACTCTTCCGGAAGGATCCGCCGGATGGTCGTGATGTTCGAGTCGTTTTCCCACGCGTCGCGGACCTTGATGGTGTCGCCGGGCTGCGGGGCGTCGATGGCTTTGCCGTTGCCCAGATAGATGGACACGTGGCCGCCGTCGAAACTAAAGAGCAGGTCGCCGGGCTTGGCGTCGGCCATCGAAGCCACCGGGGTGCCTTCCTTCATCTGGTCCCAGGTGACGCGCGGCAGGTCGATGCCGATGTCGCGGAAGGCGTGCTGCACGAAGGACGAGCAGTCAAGGCCCACGGAGGCATCGTTGCCGCCCCAGACGTAGGGCAGGCCGACGTACTTTTCCGTGGCTTTGATCAGTTCTGCGGCACTGCCGGTAACCGCCGTGCCGGAGGATCCATTGACGGCGGAGCCGACAGGGGAGCTGCCCGCCGCGGCCGTCAGCGCATCGGCAAACGCGCCGGCCGTGCTGCCGCCGGTGCCGCTGCCCGGGGCCGTGCTGGCTACGGCTTCGGGGGCAACTGGCGGCTGGGTGAGCTGGGTCAGCGTGGACTGGATCTGCTGGATCCGGCCGAGCGTATCGGGCATGCTCATCGTCCGTCACCGCTCCGCGCGCCGGTGGAGAGTTCGTCCAGCACCAGCTGCTCGCGCCGGAGCTCGTCCAGCGCTGCGGCTTCGGTGTGCCGCGTCTCAAGCTTCTCCAGCCCCACGGACTGCTTGCGCACGGCGAGGAAGTCCTGCTGCGCCTGCTGGGCTTCGTTCTGCCGGGTGCGGTTTAGGTTTTCCAGGTCGGCAAGCATGCTGCGCGAGGCAGAGCGCGCGGCGGCCACGGCGTGCAGCGTGGCGGCGTCGGAAACCTCACTCATGATGTCGCCCAGCTCGTTGCGGGCCGCGACCACGCGGGCGCCGGACTCACGGGCACGGTGGTTAGCGGCGGCGAGGTGGCCGGCGGCCTGGTCTTGCTGGAGCTGGCGCAGCCGCAGCAACCCGGCCAGGGGGAAGGATCGTGCCATGCTACATGCCTCCAAGGGTGCGGGTCAGGCGGTTCAGCTGCTCCCAGGCCGCCGCGGCGGGCGTCTGGTCGTCCATCCGCTGCTGCAGGAAAAGGTTGATGTCGTCTTCGTGCTGGACGGCCGCGTCCACCAACGGGTTGGAACCCGGCTGGTAGGCGCCCACGTCCAGCAGGTCCTGCGCGGCCTTGCGGGCCGCGAGTACCTTGCGCAGCACGCCGGCAGCCCGGGTGTTCTCCGGCGGGTTGACCTTGGACGCCACGCGGGAGATCGAACCGAGCGGGTCGATGGACGGGTAATGGCCGGACACGGCGAGCTTGCGGTCCAGCACCACGTGCCCGTCCAGGATCGAGCGGGCAGAATCGGCAATCGGCTCGTTGTGGTCGTCGCCGTCCACCAGCACGGTATACATGCCGGTCACCGACCCGGTCTCGGCCGTGCCGGCGCGTTCCAGCAGCCGGGCCAGGACGGAGAAGGTCGACGGCGGATAGCCGCGGGTGGCCGGCGGCTCCCCAACGGAGAGCCCGATCTCGCGCTGTGCCATGGCCACGCGGGTGAGCGAGTCCATCATCAGCATCACGTCAGCGCCGCGGTCGCGGAAGGACTCGGCGATCCGGGTGGCGGTAAAGGCGGCGCGCAGCCGCATCAGCGCCGGTTCGTCGGAGGTGGACACCACCACAATGGAGCGGGCCAGGCCGGCCTCGCCCAGGTCGTCTTCGAGGAACTCGCGGACTTCACGCCCGCGCTCCCCCACCAGCGCGATCACGGAGACCTCGGCGTCGGTGC
>NZ_JBNHHB010000365.1:0-3406 GCF_059091905.1 Arthrobacter sp. Dra40 | reverse complement strand
CCTTGGTTGGCGTTGCCATAACCCTCCTTCCGGGGAATAGTGCCGGTGGTTCGGGTCGCACGCATAAAAAACGCCCCATGCAGATGCACGGGGCTTCACTCCCTCACCGGTATCCGGTGGCGGGGCAATGCTTCGTTCACCTGCGCAGGCCGTCCCAGGCATGGGACTTTCGGTTGAAAACATGGAGGATTTCAACGACCGACGGTCTTTGGTTCTTCAAGGTTACGCGATGCTGCCGCTGACTCCAAATCGGTCAGCGGCAGCCGGCTTCGACGAACCCGCCCTGGTGGGCGGGCGCTAAACGGCGGCGGGCTGTACCGCGGAGGCCTCCCCCGGGCCGGGGGCCCTGCCGTCGAGGTCGTCCTGGACCTGGTCCACGTGGTCCTCCATCGCATGGCGGGCCCCTTGGGAGTCACGGCTTACGACGGCGGCGAGCACGCGGTGGTGCATGGCCAGCGTGCGGGAGCGTACGGCTTGGGCCACAAATGCCTCCCGCCGGGCTTCTGCCAACACACGCCCCATTGGGACGAAGACCGCAGGAAAGAGGATGTTGCCGGACGCTTGGAGGATCGCCGTGTGGAACAGCCTGTCGGCTTCGACGAAGGCATCCGCGTCACCGGCGGCATCCGCCGCCGTCATCGCTTCCAATTCCCCGCGCAACACCTCCAGGTCCGCAGCAGTCCGGTGGGCCGCGGCCAGCGCAGCGGCGCCGGATTCAACCAGACGGCGCACTTCGAGCAATTGCCTTGAGGCGGCAGAGTCGCTCATGCTGTGCGCGGCGGCGCGGACGATGGCCTCGACGGAGGTCCACTCCTCGGCAGGGTTGATAAAGGTGCCGCGGCCCCGCTGGACACTGATGACGTTCATCGCCCGCAGCCTGGTAAGCGCTTCCCGCACAGTGAGCCGGCTGACCTGCGACTGCACCGCAATCTCGGCTTCTGTGGGCAGCGTGTCCCCGGGAGCCAACCGGCCTGCAACAATCCCCTCCAGCAGTTCCTCCGCCACCGTGTCCACCAGCGTCCTGCGTTCCATCGGACCCTCCCGTCCCATCCGGCGGATCTGCCGGCGCGCTGGTATCGTAGCCTCGGCTTCTGGTTACCGACCCGTAGCATTACGGCAGGGCGCCACACTCGGACATGCCACGTCACCCACGGCGACACAAGCCCCACCAGGCGGCCGGGTCCGGGGTCCAGAAGGCGGTGTTCCTCCTACACCACGCCGCCCCACCGGGATGCGGCCCGCCCCGCTGGCGCCTCCTGGCCTGGTGCTCTCCCTCTTGCCCCGTGCACCGCCCCTGGGCTAGTGCTCGGCGTCCAGTTTCTTCTGCCAGGCAGCTTCATAGCCTGCGGGCGAGAAGCCGAGGGCGATATTGATGTCCAGCATGTGGCTGTTTTCCGCGGCGTTCCAGGTATACAGGCGCCGGCTTTGCGGCCATGCTTCCGCAACTCTCTGCAGATTCCGGACCTTGATCAGCATTCCCAGATTGTGGCCGCGGTGGGCGGGCAGCACCAGGGTGTCCCCTTGGAAGACCACCTCGGGCTGATCCGGGAACCATTCCAGCACGGTCTGCCCCACCAGCCGGCCGCTGGGCAGATGCTGCGCCGTGACCGCCAGGCAACGGCCGCCCTTGCGCCGCAACTCTTCCTCGTTCTGGCGCACCCTGGCCTCATCCCACGCTTCTTCCTCGTAGTCCAGCTCGCCCAGCGGGACGTCGGTGCTCATCTGTTGGCGCAGGGCCGCATACTGGCTCACGTATTCTGCCGGGCAACTGTCGGCCCACTCCACCAGCCGGTAGTTGCCGCCGGCCTTGGCGGTTGCTGCTGCCGCTTGCGCTGCCAGCCGCTCCGGGTCGGCGGGAACCGGCATGCTGCTGCAGCGTTCCACCTGCTCCAGCCGGAAGCCGCTAACCGTTGCAAAGCGCACCGCAGGCGCGGAGGCCGGCAAAGCGCCGGACCCCGTCGCCGGCCGGAGCATGTCCGGTCCCTCAACCTCGAAATCTGCAGGCTGCTCGCTCCAACCCTGCAGCGTGGTTCGCCCCTGGCTGAGGGCGAGAGCTTCGGCCTCGGCCAGCAGCCGGCTCCCCAGGCCACGGCGGCGGTACTCGGGGTGGACTGCCACAAAGACGTAGCCGTTGCGCAGGTTGTCCTGCAACGACAGTTCCAGCAAGGCGCGGCCCACGTGCCGGTCGCCGTCCTTCGCCGCCCAGAGGTACGTCACCGAGTAGTCACTTGGCCGGCACCCCTCCAGCCGGGCGGCCGGACTGACCCAGAAATCATTAGTGCCCCAGATCAGCCCGTTGACCAGATTGGACAGCTCTGCCGACGCAGTAAAATCCTCGCCGCCGGGGCCGTCCACAGTGGACGGGATCGGCAGCGGCGCGATCGTGATCGAAGCGGTGGGCATCCCTGCTCCTCGCGGCATAAGTGATTGACTAGTGCCAATCACTCTACGGCATGACCGCGGACGGGCACCAGCACCGGCGCAGGGGCCGGACCAGGGAGCGGGACCACCGGAAGAACACCCCGGGGCCGGCCCTGGGCGCTGCCGCCAGCCTGCCCGTTAGCTGCCGTCGTCATGCCCGTTAACGACGCAATGGCCGCAGCATGGAGCTGCGGCCATTGCCGGTGGTCGCCGTTGCCGGCGAACGCGAAGTCCTGGTTAGGCCTCCACAGCCACCTTGGTCACGTTCGGGTCCACCGAGATGCCGGGGCCGAAGGTGGTGGCGACGGTGGCCTTCTGGATGTACCGGCCCTTGGAAGCGGACGGCTTCAGGCGCAGCACCTCTTCCAGGGCGGCGGCGTAGTTCTCCACCAGCTTGTCGGCGTCGAACGACACCTTGCCGATGATGAAGTGGAGGTTGGCGTGCTTGTCGACGCGGAAGTCGATCTTGCCGCCCTTGATGTCGTTGACAGCCTTGGCCACGTCCGGGGTCACCGTACCGGTCTTCGGGTTCGGCATCAGGTTGCGCGGACCGAGGACCTTGCCCAGGCGGCCGACCTTGCCCATCAGTTCCGGGGTTGCCACGGCGGCGTCAAAGTCGGTCCAGCCCCCCTGGATCTTCTCGATCAGGTCGTCCGAGCCCACGAAGTCGGCGCCGGCGGCGATAGCGGCCTCGGCCTTGTCGCCGGTGGCGAAGACCAGCACGCGGGCGGTCTTGCCGGTGCCGTGCGGCAGGTTGACCGTGCCGCGAACCATCTGGTCCGCCTTGCGCGGGTCAACGCTGAGGCGGAAAGCCACCTCAACGGTCGCGTCGAACTTGGAGGGGTTGGTCTCCTTGGCCAGAGTGATTGCCTCGACCGGGGCGTAAACCTTGTCCGCCTCGATCTTGGCTACAGCTGCCTCATATGCTTTGCTGCGCTTTGCCATCTGCTTTTTCTCCTTGTGCAGTTGTGGTCTGCGGACCGCG
>NZ_JBNHHB010000364.1:0-3438 GCF_059091905.1 Arthrobacter sp. Dra40 | reverse complement strand
GAAGCCCGGCGCCTCGCCGGGCCCGGCGCCGAGACCGTGGACCTGGCCGGCAGGCTGGTGCTTCCCGGCTTTACGGACGCCCACATCCACGCCGTGTTCGGCGGCGTGGAACGACTCGGCTGCGACCTTTCCTCGCAGACCGGGGCCGCCGCAACCCTGGAGCGGATCGCTGAGTACGCCGCGGTATCCGACCAGCCATGGATCACCGGCGGCGGCTGGAGCATGTCAGACTTTCCCGGCGGAACTCCCGACAAGGAAGCCCTCGACGCCGTGGTCGCCGACAGGCCCGCCTACCTCCTTAACCGGGACCACCACGGGGCTTGGGTCAACAGCCGGGCACTGGAACTCGCCGGCATCGACGCCGGGACCCCGGATCCTGCCGACGGCCGGATCGAACGGGATTACCGCGGCAATCCCACCGGCACCCTTCACGAAGGGGCCATGCAGCTCGTCGCAGGCCTGCTGCCTCCCACCTCGCGCCAGCAACTGCGGGATGGGCTGCTGGCCGCCCAGGAATACCTTCACTCGCACGGCGTAACCGGCTGGCAGGAGGCGATCGTCGGCGACTACGCCGGCCACGGCGACGTCGCCGCCGTCTACGGCGAGCTGTTGGCGGCCGGCAGCCTGACCGCACATGCCGCCGGGGCACTGTGGGTGCCCCGGGACCTCACTGCCGCGACTGTCTCCGATCTCGTGGCGTCATTCCGAGACCGCCGTCGTTCCAATGCCGCAGCAGGTTTCCCCACCACCACAGCGAAGATCATGGTCGACGGTGTTCCCGAAAACCGCACCGCAGCCATGCTGGAACCTTACGAATGCGCCTGCGCCGGGCCCGACCACGGTGGCCGCGGCCTGACCTACCTGGCCCAGGACGTACTGGAGACGGTCGCATGTGCCTTGGACGAGGCTGGCTTTAATCTCCACTTCCACGTGATCGGCGACCGTGCGGTGCGCAACGGGCTCGACGCCGTGGGGTCGATCCTCCGAAAGAACGGCGTCATCCGGGGCAGGCACCACATGGCACACCTTCAGGTGATCCACTCTGCCGACATTCCCCGCTTTGCCCAACTGGGCGTCACGGCCAACGCCCAGGCACTTTGGGCCTGCAATGACGAGCAAATGGTTGGCCTGACGCGGCCCCTGCTCGGTTTCGAACGCGCCGAACAACAGTATCCGTTCGCGTCGCTGGCCGCGGCAGGAACACGCTTTGCCATGGGATCGGACTGGCCGGTCTCCACTGCCGACCCGTGGCAGGCGATCCACGTGGCGGTCAACCGCCGCCCACCGGACAAACCTACAGCTGACCCGTTGGTTCCCGCCGAAGCGCTGGACCTGTCATTCGCGTTGGCCGCCTACTCGTCGGGCTCGGCCTGGATCAACGGGATCGACGACGGCGGCCGCCTCCGGCAGGACGCTCCGGCCGACCTTGTGGTGGTGGAACGAGACCCCTTCGCGATGGATCCGGAGGACCTTCACCTGGTGCGCACCGACCTGACGATGGTCGGTGGCCAGGTTGTGTTCGAACGCAGCACCGTGCCCGCGTAGCCCTCAAGGCCGCTCCCAAGTTGATTAGTCAGGTAACACATTCCGAAGCCACCCCCGCGGTCCGAGGGTCCGGGTCGGCGGGCCCCGCCTGAAGGATTCTGAGCACCGCGCCCGTCCGGCAGTGCTAGGAGCATCGGGATGAGCGCGGATTTGCTGGATCGAAGGACAAACGCACGTGTAGCTTCCGACCAGAAGCCGAGATCATCGAGCAGCGCGGTTCCGCACGTCCGAGATCGCCCGGGCTCGCTGTCGTGAGCCGAGCCGGTGAGGATCCTGGTAGCAAACCAGCAGGCACCTTACGAGTCGGAAAACCTATTGGTGAGCGCAGCAAAGATCACATAGAGAGCGAAGATCGTTTGCACAATGGCCAGCAGCAAAGGGAACCGCGGGGCGAGCTTGGACCTCGACGGCTGCTCCGACATGCTCCCAGCGTATGGCTTGTTGGCCACTCGGACTAGGGCCGGCGTCCCAGCAGCCGGCGCAGGAACGGGACGGGCTGGCGCCCGTCGTTCTCTGTGTCTGGAGTCCACATCCTCCCAGACGCAGGTGGGCGCTGTCCTAATGGCCAGCACCGGCCAGACGGTGAGATCTTAGCGTCGGCGGGCATCAACTCTCAGTAGGAGATCAACCGCCTTGTTTCTGAGAACGAACGCGAAGAGTACAAGGGCGAGAGAGGCAAGAAGTCCGAACAACATCGCAGGGCCGCCTACTGCGGCGAAGGACCCGGCGTGTACACAAACAACCGCGAAGATCACTGCCATGAAACTTAGCGATGCCGCCAAGATGTCTGCCCACCGCTTTGACCGATAGGTCAAAACCTCGCCCGCAGCCGCGACCGAGAGTAACTGCCACGCTGCCAGCAAAGCCACTTCGAATCCGCCGATGGCAAGCACGATTGCAGTGGTGTACGCGACCGCCAGATATGCAACCTCGGGGTAGGCCTCGGCATACTCAGCCGCGGCACTCGGAACAATCACGACTTGGGTCAGCAGGGCACCCAGGGCAAGTGCTCCGAGGAAAACACGGAGAGGTGTGACTCGCGGGCTGATCATGTAGCAATCGTCGTTTTACCTGTATTGACTGTCAACGATGCCTCATCGCCGGACCAACAGCCGGCGCAGGAACGGGACGGGCTGACGCCCGTCCTTTTCCGTCCGAACCAAACGGTTACCGCGCTAGGTCGTCGGCCATATCCTGGCGCAGGTTCTCCATTCGGAGCTGATCAATCCGGAGCCTGATCATAGTATTCAGCAGGACCAGGGTTCGTATTGCGATGGCCGCGAGGATCGCCACTGCAAGGGGTGCAAGGCTGGCAATCCAGGAAAGAGCGGCGGCAATAGTGCCGAGAAATGAAATGTCGTCCACGGTTTAACCCCCATTGATCTCGTGTACCGCTCGCTGCGGTACCCCCAACATAGAGGGGCGCACAAGCGGGGTGGGAACGAGGATTATCGCCGGCCCAGCAGCCGGCGCAGGAACGTGACGGGCTGGCGCTCGTCCCCACTGCGACGGGTAAAGCGTGGCATGCGTCCACGGTCAAGGCTGTGCTGGAGTCGGTAACACTGCGGCGTGCCCTCCAAGAAGGGGACTGAACAAGACAAAGGATCTAGCTCTGTTCGGCTCGACTTCGGAGCCACCTGCGATAACCCAAACCAACGATGGCACCAACACCTGCGGAAAGCATTGCCCAAAACGACGGATAGGCCGAAACCAGGATGAGGAGGAAACCCACCCATAGAGCAGCCCAAACCATTTTTCGCCCAGTCTGATTTCCCGAGTCGCGCTGGATGTCAGTAAGCACAGCAATACCAAACCCAATGAGAGCCGAGCCAAAGATCAGCGCCTCCGTCATGGGCTCAAGCGTAGGGGAGGCGCAGGGATTGGACTACTAGC
>NZ_JBNHHB010000363.1:0-3438 GCF_059091905.1 Arthrobacter sp. Dra40 | reverse complement strand
AGGACGTGTTCTTGCCGCGGGTCTGCATGGCGCCCAGGGAGCCCATGCCGCGGTAGGCCTTGAACTGTTTGCCGTTGACGAACACCAGGTCCCCCGGGGACTCCGCGGCGCCGGCCAGCAGCGAGCCGAGCATCACCGTGTCCGCACCGGCAACCAGTGCTTTGCCGATGTCGCCGGAGTGCTGCAAACCGCCGTCGGCAATGACCGGGATGCCGGCCGGAATGGCTGCCTTGGCCGACTCGTAGATCGCCGTGATCTGCGGTACGCCAACGCCGGCCACCACACGGGTGGTGCAGATGGAGCCCGGCCCCACGCCCACCTTGATGGCGTCCGCACCGGCATCTACCAAGGCCTGTGCGCCTTCGCGTGTGGCAGCCTGGCCGCCGATCACGTCCACGTTGGCGGCGGCAGGGTCCTTCTTGAGCCGGGCGATCATGTCCAGCACGCCCTGGCTGTGACCGTTGGCGGTGTCCACCACCAGCACGTCCACGCCGGCATCGATCATGGCCATCGCGCGCTCGTACCCGTCGCCGAAGAAGCCGACCGCCGCGCCGACGCGCAGTCGGCCGTCGTCGTCCTTGGTGGCCAGCGGATACTGCTCCGCCTTGTCAAAGTCCTTGACCGTGATCAGGCCCTGCAGGATGCCGGCGTCGTCCACCAGCGGCAGCTTTTCGATGCGGTTCTTGCCCAGCAGTTCAATCACTTCGGGGCGGCTGATACCGACCTTGCCCGTGATCAGCGGCATCGAGGTCATCACCTCGTGCACCTTGGTGGTGGGATAGTCGGCGCGGGGCACAAAGCGGGTATCGCGGTTGGTGCAAATGCCCAGGAGCTTCCCGTCGGAGTCCACCACCGGCAGCCCGGACACGCGGTAGTTGAAGCAAAGTTCGTCCAGCTCGGCCAGCGTGGCATCCGGGGCGATGGTCACCGGGTTGGTGATCATGCCGGACTCACTGCGCTTGACCCGGTCCACGTGCTCGGCCTGATCCTGGATGGACAGGTTGCGGTGGATGACGCCCAGGCCGCCCTGGCGCGCCATGGCGATGGCCATCCGCGATTCCGTCACGGTATCCATGGCGGCGGACAGCAGCGGGGTCTGGACCGTGATGCGGCGGGTCAGGCGCGAACTGGTGTCGGCCTCGGACGGAATCACATCCGTCGGGCCGGGCAGCAGGAGCACGTCGTCGTAGGTCAGACCCTCGAAAGCGAACGGATTGAATTCTTCGGACACTGCAGGGCCTTTCGAACGATACCGGTGGCGGCCGCCAGTCACCGACAGCAAGAATCGGTTTCCGGGGTTGGTTACATCCTAAAACGATTCCGCCCCGCCCACTATTTCCCGCGGGCACCGATGTGGCGGAGCTAACGGCCCCGGACGTCGCCGGTGCTCCGCGACGCCGGATGCGCCCGGCACGACTGCGCCCGGCACGACGACGGAGGGGACCCTGCGCGGGCAGGATCCCCTCCGGACGGTCAGAGCCTGACCCTCAGCTACCAGCGCGTGCTAGTGCTGGTGGTTGTGCTCGTCCTCATCGGCAGGCTTCTCGACGACCAGGGTCTCGGTGGTCAGCACCAAAGCCGCGATCGAGGCAGCGTTGCGCAGCGCCGAACGGGTCACCTTGACCGGGTCCACAATGCCCGCGGCGAGCAGGTCCTCGTAGGCGCCGGTGGCGGCGTTGAAGCCATTGTTGACCTCCAGCTCGCCGACCTTGGAGACGACGACCATGCCCTCGTGTCCTGCGTTTTCGGAGATCCAGCGCAGCGGCTGGGCCAGGGCGCGGCGGACCAGTCCGACGGCGGTGGCTGCGTCGCCCTCGAGGGCCAGCACGTTGGGGTCGGTATCGAGAGCCTGGGCGGCGTGCACCAGGGCGGAACCGCCGCCGGCCACAATGCCTTCTTCCAGGGCAGCGCGGGTGGAGGACACAGCGTCCTCGATGCGGTGCTTCTTCTCCTTCATCTCGACCTCAGTGGCGGCGCCGACCTTGATCACGCCGATGCCTCCGGACAGCTTGGCCAGGCGCTCCTGGAGCTTCTCGCGGTCCCAATCGGAATCGGTGCGCAGCACCTCTGCCTGCAGCTGGGCGACGCGGTCGGCAACGTCTGCGTCGGAACCGGCGCCGTCCACGATGGTGGTGTTGTCCTTGGTGACGGTGATCCGGCGGGCGGTACCCAGCACCTCGAGACCCACCTGGTCCAGCTTCAGACCGAGGTCAGCCGACACAACCTGGGCGCCGGTGAGCACCGCGATGTCCTGCAGCATGGCCTTGCGGCGGTCACCGAAGCCCGGTGCCTTCACCGCGGCCACATTCAGGGTGCCGCGGATCTTGTTGACCACCAGCGTGGACAGGGCTTCGCCGTCGATGTCTTCGGCGATGATGAACAGCGGCTTGTTGGCCTGCAGCACCTTTTCCAGCAGCGGCAGGAATTCCTGCACCGTGGAAATCTTGCCCTGGGAAATCAGGATCAGGGCGTCCTCGAGGACGGCCTCCTGGCGTTCCTGGTCGGTGACGAAGTACTGGGAGAGCAGGCCCTTGTCGAACTGCATGCCCTCGGTGAGCACGAGTTCGGTCTCCATGCTGGAGCCCTCTTCGATGGTGATGACGCCATCCTTGCCCACCTTGTCGAAGGCTTCGGCCAGCAGCTTGCCGACCTCGGGGCTTTGGGCGGAGATGGTGGCGACCTCGGCCACCTTGCCTTCGACCTCGCGGGCGTTCTCCAGCAGGCGTGCGGAGACAGCTTCGACCGCTACCTCGATGCCGTGCTTGAGGGCTCCCGGCGCGGCGCCGGCGGCGACGTTGCGGAGGCCTTCCTTCACCAGTGCCTGGGCCAGCACGGTAGCGGTGGTGGTGCCGTCGCCGGCAACATCATTGGTCTTGGTGGCGACTTCCTTGGCCAACTGCGCGCCAAGGTTCTCGTACGGATCATCGAGCTCCACCTCGCGGGCGATCGTCACACCGTCGTTGGTGATGGTGGGAGCGCCCCACTTCTTGTCCAGGACCACATTGCGTCCGCGCGGACCGAGGGTGACCTTGACCGTATTGGCGAGCTTGTCGACGCCGGCTTCCAGCGCCTTGCGGGCAGCGTCGTTGAACTCCAACTGCTTTGCCATGAATTTGTTCCTTTCACGCAAAATGCCCCGGCTGCGCTGCTATAGAGGCAGCCGGGGCATTTCGGTTGTCCGTGAT
Organism: Arthrobacter sp. Dra40; assembly: GCF_059091905.1. Lineage (NCBI taxonomy): Bacteria > Bacillati > Actinomycetota > Actinomycetes > Micrococcales > Micrococcaceae > Arthrobacter > Arthrobacter sp. Dra40. The sequence goes on along the minus strand of NZ_JBNHHB010000363.1, from coordinate 253 downwards.
TCCGGCTGCGGGCGTCGACTGCGCGCGCCCGAGCCGCCGGACTCAGCTGATGGGCCTTACTTGGTGACGATGGCCAGTACGTCGCGGGCGGAGAGCACCAGGTACTCTTCGCCGCCGACCTTGACCTCGGTTCCGCCGTACTTCGAGTAGATGACAACGTCACCCTCGGCTACGTCAACGGGAACCCGGTTGCCATTGTCATCGACGCGGCCGGGGCCGATCGCGACAACTTTGCCTTCCTGCGGCTTTTCCT
>NZ_JBNHHB010000362.1:0-3454 GCF_059091905.1 Arthrobacter sp. Dra40 | reverse complement strand
GCCCGCAGCCAGGGGCCGGAAGGTCAGGCCTTCGTGCGGGTGCGGACCAGCGCTGTCACGCCGGCGGCCAGCCCCAGCAAGCCGGCGCCGAGCCCGGTCCAACCGGCAACCGCCGCCGCGTCGGTACCCGAAGCTGCCACGGCTCCGCCGCGAGCAGCAGTGCCGCCGTCGGCCGCGCCGCCGTCGTGAGCCGCACCTCCGCCGTCGTGCCCTCCGTGGCTGCCGGCGGACGCTTCGCCGATCACGAACGACGGGGCAGGGGACTTCAACTCATGGGGATCCTGGCCTTCTGCGGCGAGGTCGTCCCACTGGGTTTCGCCCTTCTGGCAGGTCTGCAGGGTGGGGAAAGCCAGGGTCTCGCCGGGAGCATCGGGCAGCAGAACCTGCAGCTGCAGCGTGTCGCGCAGCCCGTCCGGCACGGGCTCCTTGGCCGTATAGACGATCTGGCTGACCCGCTCGGTGGCGGCCGCTCCGCTGTCCAAGGTCTTGGGAGCATCAAAGGTCTCGGTCACCTTTTCCACCGCCCAGCCAGGGTGCACGGTAGGTGTGGCGTCGACGAGTTGCTCGGGGAGCGAGATAGCGATCGCGGTGGTCGGCGAACCGTCGCACCCATGGGCGAAGGAAAAGGTCAGCACGGAGCTGCTGCCGGCGGCGTTGTTCTCGGGAGTAACTCCGACGTGCGCGGAGGCTGCGCCGGTGCCAACGGCCAGCAGGCCGGCAGTAGTGCCGACTGCCAGTGCGGCGCGGAAGGTCGTGCGGGAAACGGTAGTCACATTGGTGCCTTTCAGCAGGCGCTGGGCAAGGCCGAACCCACGCAGAGGAGGAACGGAGGAGTTGCGGGCAGCGGCGGGCGAATGATGCGTGGGAACGGGCCGGGGCCGGTGTCAGAGGCTCGCCGGCCCCGGCGGCCCGCGCAGCGGCACCAGGGTGGCCAGGTACTGGGTGTTCAGGGGCAGCGGAGCTTGGCCGGCGACCGGCAAAGGGCCAGCCACGGGCAGCACAGCCGCCGCTGGCAGCCGGACCAGCGGACGCAGCCAAGCCGCCAGGGCCCACAGTGCGGCCTCGCCGCGGGCCAGCATGAGCGCGGTCAGGGCGGTGCCCAGCAGGTGTGCGGCGAGCATGCCCGGCGAACTGCCGGCGTGCGATGCAGCCACACAGTCCAGTGCCACCGCGTGGCCGGCGTGACCGGTGTGTTCTGCGGTCGGTCCGGCCGGCGCGCAGCGGACCGATCCGAACAGTCCAAAAGCCCGGTGCAGCGCAAGTTGCCCGCCTGCGAGCACCGCAAGGATTGCCGCGGGATGGAGTTGCCGTCCGGCCAGGACCATCACCGGCAGCCAGGTCAGGGCACCCAGTGCCAGCACGACGGCGGCGGGCGGCAGCATTCCGCCGGCTGCGGTGTGCGCTGCGGCGGCCAGGCAGAGGATGGCCGCGGCGACTGCCGCCGACCGGCCGAACCGCAGTGCGCTACCCACGGTCATTCATGGTGGTACGGCCGTCCGCCGGAAATCTCCTGCGCGCGGTAGAGCTGCTCGATCAGGATCAGCCGGACCAGCTGGTGGGGGAAGACCAGTTTGGACAACGACCAGACGAAGTCGGCGCGCTGGTGGATCGAGTCGTCCACTCCATACGCGCCGCCGATGATGAGGGTGACGTTGCGGGAGCTGTCCAGCGGCTGCTGCAGCGTGCGTGCCAGCGTGGGCGAATCGATGTTCTTGCCGCGTTCGTCCAGCAGCACCACAAAGTCGTTGGCGTACTTGCCGGCGAGCTTGGCCAGCAGGGTTTCTGATTCTTCCTTCCGTGCCGCATCGTGCTCGCGGGAGGAATGCGGGATCGGCTGCCACGTGACGTCGAAGGGCTTTTTCATCCGCTTCTCGTAGCGGTCGATTCCCTCGGCGACCCAAGACTCATGCTTGCGGCCGATGGTGAGGATGCGCAGGCTCATCCGGCTGATCCGGGGAACCTGCGGACGGTCAGGATCTGCGTGGCGCGTCCAACAGGGCCATCTTCATCGAACAGCTCGGTGTCGGTCATGCCGACGCCGCTGGTCCCGAAGGCTACGCGGGTGTCCAGTCCAGCCCACTCTCCTTCCGGCTGGCGGAATAAGTGGATGGTCAGGTCCAGGTTGGGGAACATGTACTCGCGCGGGTCCTGCCGGACCGCAACGCCGTTGGCAGTGTCCACGATGCTGACGAACCGGGCCAGCGGGTGGCTGTCCTCGCCTTCGACCAGCGGGTGCAAGGTCCTCGCCCAGACGGTGCCGTTCCCGGGACCGAGGTCCGCCACGGTGCGGAACTCGGTGGCCCGGATGAAGCCGCCGTCCCAGACGCTTTGCATGGGCGCCGGGGGACAGCCCTCGGGACCGGGCAGCCCGGGATGCGCCGGGCCCGCGACTTCGGCGGTATCGCCAGTCAAGAGCCGCCATGCCTGGGCGCGGATGGCAGTGCGGCCTTGGGCGGTGAACGTGGCTTCCAAAAGCTCAATCGTCTTGCCCGGCCGGAGCACGTTGGTCCTGATCTCGAACTCGCCGCCGTGGATGATGCCCAGGATCTCAAAATTGATCCGGCCCATCACCATCTCCGGGCGGGGATGGTTGCGTAGCAGCTCGTGCACGATCAGGCCGGAAGCCGGGGCCATGTGCTGTTCGTGGTCATTCCATGCGCCCTGGGAGTGCAGCGTGGAATGGAAGCGTCCACCGTCCAGCCGTACGTAGTAAGCGTCCGGAACCGCACCTCCATCGGCACCGAGGTGCTCCGTGGCGGAAGTGGCGGCAGTGGCGGTGGAATCGACCATGCCACCACTTTAGCCAAACCCTCGGGTGACTTTGCTCATCAGGGCTGCGGCTCAGGGCTGCAGGGCTGCAGCGCTGCTGGCTGCAAGGCCGGACGGTAGGGGACCGGACGTAGTGCGCGACGGTCAGTCCGGCCCTACCGCTGGTCCAGGGGCCGGGGATCGGCCGGCGGTGCCGGGGCGTCGGGCTTCGCCGGCGGCGCCCAGTCCAGGATGGCCGGCACGCGGATGGCGGCGTCACAGTTCACCGGGGCAGGGCGGGAGGGCTCCTCGGGCCGTTCGGGCGGGTCCGGCAGCTCCTCCTCGTCGTCCTCTGCTTCTTCCACCGCCGTCCGGTACTCTTCCATGGCGTCCTTGTACTCCTGCATCTCGTCCTTGTAGTCCTGCAGGGAATTTTTGTACTCCTGCTCAGCGTTCCGGTTGTCCGCTGCGCACTCCGCCAGAGCGGTCCGGTAGCTGGACCGGGCATTGTTCTGCCGCGTGAAGAACGTGGAACGCTCCGCCAGCGCCTGCTGGTAGACCGCGTAGTCGGCCCGATACGCCTCCCACTGCGCCGCAATCTTGTCCCAGGCCTTGTTCACCTTCGCCACGGCGGCGGCATAGTCCTTGTACTCCTTCACCTCTGTCCGGTAATGGTCGTAAGCGGCCCAGTAGTCCAGCACGCTCT
>NZ_JBNHHB010000361.1:0-3462 GCF_059091905.1 Arthrobacter sp. Dra40 | reverse complement strand
GCTGGTGGGCGGGGTGCCCACGCTGCAGAGCGCCACCGTCATCATGGGCCTGCCGTTCTCGGTGGTCCTGGTCTTCATCATGTTGGGCCTCTACAAGGCGCTGCGCCTGGAGACCGCGCTGGCTGACAGCTACCAGGCCGGCCTGCATTCCGTGCTCAACTCCCGCACCAACGTGCCAAGCGGCGCGGACGGCCGCCGCGGCTGGCGCCAGCGCCTGGCCCGCGCCATGAACTACCCGGGCCGCCGGCAGGCGCAGCGCTTCGTGTCCGAGATCGCGGTGCCAGCGCTCAACGACGTGCGCGGCGACCTCGCCGCCCGCGGACTGGAGGCCACGCTGAAGACCAGTACCGTCGACGCCTTCGGAATCGACACCGCGGACCTCTGCGTGGAGCTCGACGGCGAACGCACCTTCAAGTACCAGATCTACCCGGTGCAGAACGACGTCCCGTCCTACGCGCGCTCGTCCGCTGCCGGCGGGAAGTACTACCGGATCGAAGTGTTCTCGCTCGAGGGCAGCCATGGCTACGACCTCATGGGCTACAGCAAGGACGAGGTGATCGCCGACGTGCTGGACCACTACGAGGTGCACCTTGAGTTCCTGCACCAGCACCGGGCTACCCTGCCCTACAGCACCGCCGCGGAAAACGTTCCTCCCAAGGCGGACTGGGAAACCGACTACGACACCGTCGACGAGCCCGTCGCCGCACCCTCGAAGGAGACACCATGACCACCACCGCCTCCACCTTGTTCATCAACGGCGCCTGGGAGCCCGCCGCCACCGGCGCCACCCGCGAGATCCGCAACCCGGCCGACGGCCAGGTTGTCGCCACCGTGTCCGAAGCCGGCCGGGACGACACCGAACGCGCCATCGCCGCGGCCCGCGCCGCCTTCGACTCCGGCGTCTGGGCGGCCGTCCCGGCGCCCGAGCGCGGCGACTTCCTGCTCAAGGTGGCCGCCGGCCTGCGCGAACGCCGCGAGGAGTTCGCCCGCGCCGAGTCGCTGGACACCGGCAAGCGGATCCTTGAAAGCCGGATGGACATGGACGACATCGCCGCCTGCTTCGAGTACTTCGGCAAGATCGCCGGGGAGCAGGCCGGCCGCATGGTCGACGCCGGGGACCCCGCCGTCGTCAGCCGGATCGTGCACGAGCCGGTGGGCGTGTGCGGCATGATCACGCCCTGGAACTACCCGCTCCTGCAGGCCGCGTGGAAGATCGCGCCGGCGCTGGCCGCCGGCTGCACCTTCGTGCTCAAGCCCGCCGAGCTCACCCCGTCCACCGCCGTCCTGACCATGAAACTTCTCAAGGACCTGGGCCTGCCCGACGGCGTCGCCAACCTGGTCACCGGCCCCGGCGCCGAGGCGGGCGCCCCCCTTTCCGAGCACCCCGACGTCGACCTCGTCTCCTTCACCGGAGGCCTGGTGACCGGCAAGGTGGTCGCGGCGGCCGCCGCCGGCACCGTCAAGAAGGTGGCACTGGAACTCGGCGGCAAGAACCCGAATGTGGTGTTCGCCGACGCGGACTTCGACGCCGCCGTCGACAACGCGCTCAACGCGGCATTTGTCCACTCCGGACAGGTCTGCTCCGCCGGCGCACGCCTGGTGGTCGAGGAATCGATCTCGGAGCGCTTCGTGGACGAACTGGTCCGCCGCGCCGAGGGCATCCGCCTGGGCGGTCCCTTCGACGAGGCCGCGGAAACCGGGCCGCTGATTTCGGCAGCGCACCGGGAGAAGGTGGATACCTACGTGAAGCGCGGCGTGCAGGAGGGCGCGCGGCTGCGCTGCGGCGGCGCCGCTCCCGAGGGCTCCGAGTACGACGACGGCTTCTACTACCTGCCCACCGTCCTGGACCGCGTGGAACGTGGGATGTCCGTCGTCGTGGACGAAGCGTTCGGCCCGGTGGTGACCGTGGAGACGTTCCGCGACGAGGACGAGGCAGTGGCCACCGCCAACGACACGATCTACGGTCTGGCCGGAGCGGTCTGGACCCAGGATGCCGGCAAGGCCCAGCGCGTGGCCGGCCGGCTGCGCCACGGCACCGTCTGGATCAACGACTTCCACCCCTACCTTCCGCAGGCCGAGTGGGGCGGCTTCGGCCAGTCCGGCGTCGGCCGCGAGCTTGGACCCACCGGTTTGGCCGAGTACCAGGAAGCCAAGCACATCTACCAGAACACCAGCCCGCAGGTGACCGGCTGGTTCGCTGACCGCAGCAAGGAGAACTGATGCACATCGACAACGTCGAGAACCTCATCGACCGGGACTTCGACTACATCGTCGTCGGCGGGGGATCCGCCGGCGCCGCCGTCGCCGCCCGCCTCAGCGAAAACCCCGCGGTATCCGTGGCGCTGGTGGAGGCCGGCCCGGACGACCGCGGCGTGCCCGAGGTCCTGCAGCTGGACCGCTGGATGGAGCTGCTCGAATCCGGCTACGACTGGGACTACCCGATCGAGCCGCAGGAGAACGGCAACTCGTTCATGCGCCACTCCCGGGCGAAGGTCATGGGCGGCTGCTCCAGCCACAACTCCTGCATCGCCTTCTGGGCCCCGCGCGAGGACCTGGACGAGTGGGAGTCCAAGCACGGCGTAACCGGCTGGAACGCGGAGACCGCCTACCCGCTGTACCAGCGGCTGGAGACCAACGAGGATGCCGGCCCGGACGCCCCGCACCACGGCGACTCCGGCCCGGTGCACGTCATGAACGTGCCGCCGGTTGACCCGACCGGCGTCGCGCTGCTGGATGCCTGCGAACAGGCCGGCATCCCGCGGGCCACGTTCAACGACGGCACCACCGTGGTCAACGGCGCCAACTTCTTCCAGATCAACCGCCGGTCCGACGGCACCCGCTCCTCCAGCTCGGTGTCCTACATCCACCCGATCATCGAGCGTGAGAACTTCACCCTGCTGACCGGCCTGCGCGCCCGCCAGCTGGTGTTCGACGCCCAGAAGCGCTGCACCGGCGTGGACATCGTGGACTCGGCGTTCGGCCGGACGCACCGGCTGTCCGCGCGGCGCGAGGTGGTGCTGTCCACCGGCGCCATCGACTCGCCGAAACTGCTGATGCTTTCCGGCATCGGCCCGGCCGCCCACCTTGCCGAGCACGGCATCGACGTCGTGGTTGATTCCCCCGGCGTCGGCGAACACCTGCAGGACCACCCCGAGGGCGTGGTCCAGTTCGAGGCGAAGCAACCGATGGTGGAGAGCTCCACCCAGTGGTGGGAGATCGGCATCTTTACGCCCACCGAGGAGGGCCTGGACCGCCCGGACCTGATGATGCACTACGGCTCGGTGCCGTTCGACATGAACACCCTGCGGCACGGCTACCCCACCACGGAGAACGGCTTCAGCCTCACCCCGAACGTCACGCACGCCCGCTCCCGCGGCACCGTCCGGCTGCGCAGCCGCGACTTCCGCGACAAGCCCATGGTCGATCCCCGGTACTTCACCGATCCCGAGGGCCACGACATGC
>NZ_JBNHHB010000360.1:0-3554 GCF_059091905.1 Arthrobacter sp. Dra40 | reverse complement strand
ATTCATGACCCACGAACCAGTATGAGGTGACCAGATGGCTTTGACGCCAGAAGACGTTGTCAACAAGAGGTTCCAGCCGACTAAGTTCCGCGAAGGCTATGACCAGGATGAGGTTGACGACTTTCTCGATGAGATCGTCGTCGAACTCCGCCGGCTGAACCAGGAGAACGACGAACTTCGCAAGAAGCTGGCTGAAGCCACGTCGGGCAAGGCTCCGGAGGCCACCGTGCCGGCTCCGGTCTCTGCCGCCCCGAAGACCGAACAGGTCCGCGAACAGGTCAAGGAAGAACCGAAGGTCGAGCCTAAGGCGAAGGAAGAGCCGAAGCCGGCTCCTGCCGCAGCCGCGGCCCCCGCGACCGACCGCTCCGCTACCGCCGAGTCGGCGGCGGGCGTGCTGGCCATGGCCCAGAAGCTCCACGACGAGTACGTCACCGCCGGCGTGGAGCAGCGGGACAAGATCATCGCCGAGGCGCAGCTGGAAGCCAGCAGCCTGGTCAATGACGCCGAAGAAAAGAGCCGCAAGACGCTGGGCAACCTCGAGCAGCAGAAGGCCGTGCTGGAGCGCAAGCTCGAGCAGCTGCGTGGATTCGAGCGCGACTACCGCGCCCGCCTGAAGGCCTACATCGAAGGCCAGCTGCGCGATCTGGAAGCCCGCGGCTCCTTCGCTGCCCCCGAAGTCAAGGACAGCGCCGACGCGTAAGCGCGGAAGGTAACTGACGGCCCTGTTCCGCAGGGTCCCCATGGCCGGCGCCGGGATCATCCTGCCGCCGGCCATTGCCTTTGGACACCGCACCGGTGCCCCGGACGGCACTGAAGACGAGAGAGACATGTCAGAAACTCCACCGCCAGCTGATCGATCCAACGAAGGGGCGGCGGCCGAGCCCGGACAACGCAAGGGCAGAGGCCGGTTCATCCTGCTGCTGGCAGGCTGCGCGGCCTTCGCCTATGCCTTCGATCAATTGACCAAATGGTGGGTCGTGTCCACCATGACCGAGGGCCAGATCACCCCGGTGTTGCCGCCCCTGCTGCACTGGCATTTCATCCGCAACTCGGGCGCCGCCTTCTCCATCGGCCAGGACCACACCTGGGTGTTTACCCTCGTGATGTCGGCCGTCGCCATCGCGATCCTGGTTTACGCCCGCAAGGTCCGCTCCCTGTGGTGGTCCGTGGCGCTCGGCTTCCTGCTGGGCGGCGCGCTGGGCAACCTGACCGACCGGCTGTTCCGCGAACCCGCTTTCGGCGTCGGGCACGTGGTGGATTTCATCGCCTTCCCGAACTTTGCGATCTTCAACATCGCAGACTCCGCCGTCGTCGGGGCCGTCATCCTGTGGTGCGTGCTGACTTTCATGGGGATTGGCATGGATGGCACCCGGGAGACCGCTAAGACCGGGGACCGCACGTCGAGCGGGGACGGCAAGCCGCTCGATGGCGGCAAGCCAGCAGGGGAGAGCGGTGACTGACGACGTCAGGGTCGTCGAGCTGGACAGTGGGACGGCCGGCGAACGGGCAGACACGGTTGTCGCCGCGCTGCTGGGGGTATCCCGCTCGGCCGCCGCGGCACTATTCGGCGACAAATGCGTGGAACTGGATGGCCGAGCCATCGCCAAATCGGCAAAGCTCCCGGAACACGGAAGCCTGCGCATTGCCGTACCGGAGCAGCGGGATCCGCTCGCCGTCGTGGTGGAAGAGGTTGAGGATTTGAAGATTCTCGGAGACGAGGACGATTTCGTCGTCATCGACAAGCCGGTGGGCGTGGCGGCGCATCCGTCGCCCGGTTGGGTGGGGCCCACCGTGGTGGGTGCCCTCGCCGCCCGCGGCTACCGGATTTCGACGTCCGGGGCCGCCGAGCGGGCGGGGATCGTCCACCGCCTGGACGTGGGAACCTCCGGCGTGATGGTGGTGGCCAAGACCGAACACGGCTACACCCTGCTGAAGCGCGCGTTCAAGGACCGCACGGTGGACAAGGTCTACCACGCGCTCGTGCAGGGGCTGCCGGATCCGCTGGAGGGCACGATCGATGCGCCGATCGGCCGGCACCCCGGCTACGACTGGCGGTTCGCCGTGGTGGAAGACGGCCGCCATTCGCTGACCCACTATGAGGTCATCGAGGCCTTCGGCAAGGCCTCCTTGGTCGAAGTGCATCTGGAGACCGGCCGGACCCACCAGATCCGCGTGCACTTTTCGGCGCTCCGGCACCCCTGCGCCGGCGACCTGACCTACGGCGCCGATCCGAAACTTGCCGCAGCCCTGGGCCTGACCCGGCAGTGGCTGCATGCCAAAAAGCTTGGCTTCCACCACCCCGGCAACGGGGAGTGGGTTGAATACGAAAGCGAGTACCCGCAGGACTTGGCTTACGCGCTGCAGGCACTGGCCGAACACCGCGTGTAGCCCGGACTGGCTGGCTCCGACGCCTAGAATGAAACGGTGGCAGCAGTGACTTCTTCCAAGACCGGCAACGATTCCTTCGTCCATCTTCACAACCACACCGAGTACTCGATGCTCGACGGTGCCGCGCGGCTGACCGACTTGTTCAGCCACACCGAGGAACTGGGCATGAACGCGGTGGCGACGACGGACCATGGGTTTGTCTTTGGTGCCTTCGATTTCTGGAACAAGGCCCGCAACGCCGGGGTCAAACCCATTGTCGGCGTCGAAGCGTACCTGACTCCGGGAACCGCCCGGGCGGACAAGACGCGCGTGCGCTGGGGCGACGGCGGGCGCAACGACGTCTCCGGCGCCGGCGCCTATACCCACATGACCATGTGGGCCGAGACCACCGAGGGCATGCACAACCTCTTCCGCGCCTCGTCGCTGGCCTCGCTGGAAGGCTACCTGTACAAGCCCCGGATGGACCGGGACCTGCTCCAGACCTATGGCAAGGGCCTGATCGCCACCACCGGCTGCCCGTCCGGCGAGGTCCAGACCAAGCTGCGGCTGGGCCTCTACAACGAGGCCAAGCAGGCGGCCTCCGATTTCCGGGACATCTTCGGCAAGGAGAACTTCTTCTGCGAGCTGATGGACCACGGACTGGACATCGAGCGCAACGTGCAGACCGACCTGCGGAAGCTGGCGCGCGAACTCGGGCTCCCGTTTGTGGCCACCAACGACCTCCACTACACGCACGCCGAGGATGCCAAGTCACATGCGGCGCTGCTGTGCGTGCAGTCCGGCTCGTCGCTGGCCGACCCGAAACGGTTCAAGTTCGATGCCGACGAGTTCTATCTGAAGTCCCCGGCGGAGATGCGGGCCATTTTCCGCGATGTGCCCGAAGCGTGCGACAACACCCTGTTGATCGCCGAGCGCTGCAACGTGGAGTTCAACACCAAGGCCTCCTACATGCCGCGGTTCCCGGTGCCGGAGGGCGAGAACGAGGAATCCTGGTTCGTTAAGGAAGTCGAGAAGGGGCTGCACTACCGGTTCCCGACGGGCATTCCCGACGACGTGCGCAAGCAGGCCGAATATGAGATCGGCATCATTCTCCAGATGGGCTTCCCCGGCTACTTCCTGGTGGTGGCCGACTTCATCAACTGGTCCAAGGACCACGGCATCCGGGT
>NZ_JBNHHB010000359.1:0-3568 GCF_059091905.1 Arthrobacter sp. Dra40 | reverse complement strand
GCCAAGTCGTTCCACTGCTGGACGACTTCCTCGCCGGAGATCTCCTTAGGGGTCAGCATGTTCTTCTCGTTGAACGCCTTGTAGCTGTCGGCGGACTGGGCAGCATCGACGGACGCCACGAGCTTGGCCTTCACGTCCTCCGGCAGGCCCTTCGGCGCTGCCAGGGCGCGGTACTGGGACACCGGAACCTCGTAGCCCTCTTCGATGGCGGTGGGAACCTCCGGCAGGAAGGTGTTGCGCTCGTCGGAGAAGACGACGATCGGCTTGACGGTGCCAGCGTCGATCTGCGGCTTGGCTTCACCGAGCTGGATGGTGGCCAACTGGACCTGGTTGCCCATGACGGCGGTCAGTGCAGGAGAACCCGAATCGAACGGAACCGCGGTGCCCTTGACGTCGGCCTGGGCAAACAGGATGGCCTGGGCCAGCTGCGAGCCGGTGCCCACGCCGGTGGTGCCGAAGGTCAGCTTTTTGTCGCTGTCCTTGATGTCGTCCAGGTTTTCGATGCCGGAGTCGGCGCTGGCCACCAGCACGTAGTCGTCCTGGGACAGGCCCTTGATGACGTCCAGTTCGTCGAGTGTGACAGCTTCACCTTCGGAAACAGCCAGCGGAGTGATGGTGATCAGGGAGGCATTCAGCAGGATGAGGTTCTGGCCATCGGGCTTCATCCCCGCCACTTCCTGGGTGGCCAGAGCGCCGTTGGCGCCCGGCTTGTTCACCACGGGAACGGCGACGCCAAGCTCGTCCGCCATGCCTTCGGCAGTGGTGCGGGCGATCAGGTCAGTGGAACCGCCGGCGGCCTGGCCGACGGTCAGCGTGATGGGACCGGCCGGGAAGGCTCCTTCTTCAGAGGCCGTGCTACCGACGTTTCCGCCGCAGGCGGTCAGGGCCAATGCAGCCGAGGCTGCGGTCAGACCGAGGATGGTCCGGCGGATGGGGAATGCTTTCACTTCGGGCTCCTTGCTCGATGAACAGCGGTGTTCGAACGGGGTCGGCCGTGACCCGTCTCATATGAAGCAGGTCACCTGTGGCTCGGACACCGAGCTTAGAAAGAGACTATGATGCATGTCCAAGCCCATTACTGCATTGAATGATACTGGAAAGGCATCATGTTCACTTTGGACCAGGCCCGCAGCTTCATCGCTGTAGCCGAGGAGCTGCACTTCGGGCGCGCCGCGGAACGGCTGAGCATGACCCAGCCCCCGCTCAGTCGGCAGATCCAGAAGCTGGAGCGGACCATCGGCGTCGAACTCTTGCTGCGGGACAACCGCAAGGTGACCCTGACCGCCGCAGGGCAGGCCTTCCTCACCGAGGCGCGGAAGCTGGTGGTATCAGCCGACAGAGCGCCGCAGACGGCCCGCCGCATCGCCGCGGGGCGCGCGGGAGAGATCCGGATTGGCTTCACCGCCGCCTCCGGGTTCAGCCTGCTGGGCCCCCTCCTGGCCGAGATCGCCGAGGAGATGCCCGAGGTCGACGTCGAACTTGAGGAACTGGTGACCGGGGCGCAAATCCAGGCCATTATGGACGGGGACCTCGACCTGGGCTTGGCGCGCCCGCCTTTCGACACCGAGGTGTTCGAATCACATCTGCTCTTTTCAGAGAACCTGATGCTGGCCGTTCCCAGCGGACACCGACTGGACCAGCTGGCACGGCCGATTTCGAACGCCGACTTGAAGGACGTGCCGCTGATCATGCACTCGCCCATCAAAGCGCGCTACTTCTACGACCTGGTAGTCCGCCAGATGGCGATCGAACACCGCAACGTGGTCCACAGCGTCAGCCAGATCCTGACCATGGTGGCCCTGGTGGCCGTCGGCCGCGGCGTCGCCTTCGTGCCGGAGTCGGCACAACTGCTGGGAGTCGAAGGAGTCACGTACCTGCATCTGGCCGGGGTCGCCCCGGACTCGGTGGAGCTGCACGCCATCTGGAGCCGGGACTCACGCAACCCGGCGCTGCTGCGGATGCTCGACCGGGTCTGGACGAAAGCCGCTTAGCGTCCGAAGCGATCGCCGGCTGATCGAGGGATACCTTTCGCGCATCAGTCCATACAAAAGAGGGCTTGGACAAGCATCGAATGCCCTTCCTAGGGTGGAACCAACACCATCGCACTGCTCACCCCCTGCCGCACCGGCACCATCGCAAAGGAAGATGCACGTGGCCCAGTACCAGCCCCAGGAACTCGCCAACAAGCTCAAGGACGGGCTCCTGTCCTTCCCCGTGACGGCTTTCGATGCAGAGTTGAACGTTGACGAAGCTGCCTACCGCAACCATTTGGACTGGCAGTCCAGCTTCGATGTCGCCGGGCTCTTTGCCGCCGGCGGCACCGGTGAAGGCTTTAGCCTGACCCCGCCTGAGGCAGCCCGCGTAGTGCGCATGGCCGTTGAGGAAGCCGGCAGCCGCGTCCCGGTTCTTGCCTCCGCTGGCGGCTCCACCGCCCAAGCGATCCAGAACGCCCAGGATGCCGAGGCAGCCGGGGCCGAAGGGCTGCTGCTGCTGCCGCCGTACCTGACCGAATGCGACCAGGCCGGCCTGCTGGCGCATGTCTCGGCAGTGTGCGCCGCCACCAACATCGGTGTCATCGTCTACAATCGCGCCAACGCCATCTATTCCGCGGACACCGTGGCCGCGCTGGCGGACCGGCACGCGAACTTCATTGGCTTCAAGGACGCCCTCGGCGACATCGAGCACCTCACCAAGGTCTACGCCAAGAACGGGGACCGGTTGTTCTACCTGGGCGGGCTGCCGACGGCGGAAACCTTTGCCCTGCCGCTGCTGCAGCTGGGCATGAGCACCTATTCCTCGGCGATGTACAACTTCGTGCCGGAGTTCGCCCTGGACTTCTACCGCGACGTCCGCAACCAGGACCGCGACGCCGTAACCGAGAAGCTCAACCGCTTCGTGCTCCCCTACCTGGACATCCGCGACCGGGTCAAGGGATACGGTGTCTCCATCGTCAAGGGCGGCCTGAAGGCCGTCGGCCGTGACGCAGGCTTCGTTCGTCCGCCGCTGCAGGATCTGACCGAGTCGGATATTGCCGACCTGTCCGCGCTGATCGACGCCGCCGGCATCCGCCCGGCAAACACCGCCTTGCAGAACGCCTAGGTTCAACGCCCGGAAGCGGCCGCCCGAGGGGCGGCCGCTTTGCGCCCCTCAGCCCCAGCAGACCATCCGCAGTTAAGAAGGAGCATCCGATGCCCACCACGCAGAAAAATCTGACAGGCCACTCAATCATCGCCGGCGAAGCCGTGACAGGCACCGGCGGCACGGTCAACGGTTTTGACCCGGCCACCAATGACGTCTTGGATCCGGCCTACAGCCTTATTGACGCGGCCCAGCTGGCTACCGCCACTGCTGCGGCAGCGGAAGCGTTTGACTCCTTCAGCTCGCTGGACCCTGAAACGCACGCCTCCTTCCTGGAGAAGATCGCGGAGAACATCGAGGCGGTGGGTGAGGAGCTGGTGGAGCGGGCGATGGCCGAAACCGGTCTTCCCGTCGCCCGGCTGAACGGCGAACGCGGCCGCACCACCGGCCAGCTGCGCCTGTTTGCCTCGGTTGTCCGCCAGGGCGACCA
>NZ_JBNHHB010000358.1:0-3568 GCF_059091905.1 Arthrobacter sp. Dra40 | reverse complement strand
GGCCACATCCTGCACGGCGTCACCCGCTCCTCGGTGATCGAGCTGGCCAAGGACCGCGGCCTGGACGTGCAGGAACGCAAGATCACCATCGACGAATGGCGCGACGGCGTGGCCGCCGGCGACATCACCGAGGCCTTCGCCTGCGGCACGGCGGCGGTGATCACCCCGATCGGCGAGCTGAAGGCCGAGGGCTTTACCATCGCGTCCCCGAGCGCCGGCTCCGGCGAGGTGGCCATGTCCATCCGGCAGGAACTGCTCGGCATCCAGACCGGAGCGGTGGAGGACTCGCGCGGCTGGCTCACCCGCCTGGCCTAGGCTGGCTCACCCGCCTGGCCTAACCACCGCTTCCTTTCCAAGGCCGGCCGGGCCACACTTGGTCCATGACCGGGGTGGCCTACCTCCTAGCCGTGATCTTCGGCCTGGTCCTGATCACCGTCGGGATCGCCGAGGCGTTCTACTTCCGCGACCCGCGCTTCCACAAGCTGTTCCTCCTCCGACCCCAGGACGTGGCAGCGGTCCGGCTCTGGACCATCAACCTCGGCTTCTACAACTTGGTCTGGGGGCTGGTCCTCATTGCCGGGGTCTTCATCGCCGCCAGCGGCAGAACGGCCATCGGCGAGACCATGATCGTCTTCACGTGCATCGCCCACGTGGTCCTCGGGGCGGTGCTTTGGTTCTCCGAACGGCGGCTCTGGCAGAGCGCCCTGGCCCAAGCCATTCTGCCGCTGATCGTCCTCCTCCTGCTGCTTCTGTTCTAACTCGGGAGGAGGACGACGGCGGGGTCTGCCGTCAGGAGGAACGGCGCCTTCCGGACGGGCTCAGCCTTCCGGCGGGGCCACCGCCACCAATGCGGGGCTACCGGCTCCGGGCAGCGGCTTTGCGCTCGGCGGCCTTCCGGGCCTTTTTGGACACCGGCTTCAACGCCTTGCGCTCCGCCTCTTCGGCTGCAATCCGGTTCTTCCGGGCATCCACCAGATCGTTCCACAGCGCGGAGGCGAAGCTGCCGCCGTCCCGCGCATACACCTCGTACGGGAAGGACGCGAAGATGCCCGCCGGCGAGGCCGCCCCCGGAAGGTCCTTCCCGCTCTTCAGCGCGTAGGCGTCGCCGAGTGCCCACGTCCGCGACAAGTAGCGGGCCAAGTTTTCGCGAATAAACACATTGGCGTCCGCGGCGTCCGCAGCCTGCTCCAGCAGGGTCTGCAGCCGTGACGCCAGCAGGCCCGATGCCGCGTCGGAGACATCCGCGCCGCCTTCCGCGGCAGATTCGAGTTCTGCCGTGAATTCGTTGACCGCGGTTTCCCAGTCGGTCGTTTCGCGGTTCTTCTGCCAGGTGGGGAACCAGACAACGTCCCCGTTGGCATGGTTGTGGATGTGCTGCATCCCGCTATTGCGCTCGGCCGCCGCGTGGTCATGCTCGGCCACGTTGTACTTGGCCAGCAGTTCCGCCAGGGAGATGGTGTTCTTGGTTTCCGCCATGGAATTCTTCCTATCGTGCAGCAGCAATGGGTCCATCAGGGCAACCCCGCTGCCGCGCGAAGTTATTCCGCGGTGAATCCCGACACCCAGGCCGGTGCCCGCAGTTAGACGACGCTCCCGTCGATCTCCAGCGTGGACAGGCGTTCGGCATGCCCTGCCAGCCAGGTCCGCGCTTCGGCCTCGTCGTCGAAGTACCGGGAACAACCGTCATCGGCGAAAATCCGCAGGAAGAAGTTCCCCAGCACACGGTCCACCGACCCGTTGCCGAGCACCGCCACGGCCAGAGAGGCTGTGAAGGTATGGGCAATCAACCGCACCTCCGCGGTCGCCCAGCGAACACCGGCCATCCTCAGCAGCACCACCACCCGCCGCTCGCCGACCAGTTCGAACAGACGGTCAACTACCTGCTGCGCCAGCTCGGCGCTGACGCTGAGACCGCGATGGAGCGTCAGCACCAGCAGCCCGTCGTCGTCCAATTGCACATCGTAGGTTGAGTGAACTTCCTCCAGCACTGATCCCCCCGTCCGGCCGGTGATGTGCGCATCTCCAGCCCTCGTCGTGCCGCCGTGAGCGGCCCGTGCAGGCACTTAGCCTATGCGACCGATGTCACATTTGCTGCACCGTCCGGTGCGAATATGAACCGATCCCTTCATATTGCGCGATTATTACGACGGCGGTGCCCGCCTTCCGCACAGCAGCTCTGCGGCGCTGGGCTCGGGAATGCGAGGATGGGCTCTGTGAGCGCTGAACAGAAATCCGCCGTGGTCCGCAGCAGCGACCTGACCCGCTATCGGTTGGCCCCGAATCCGGGGCCTATGAGCCTTGACGGCACGCAGTCGTACCTGATTGCGGCGCCGGAGAGCAGGGGAGTGGTCGTGGTGGATCCAGGGCCGCTGGATGAGGTACATCTGGCCGAACTGGCGGCCGCCGGTGACGTGGAACTTGTCCTGATCACCCACCACCACATCGACCACACCGAGGCCAGCGAGCGTTTCCATCACCTGACCGGTGCCCCCGTGCGGGCGCTGGACGCGGCGCTCTGCTTCGGTGGAGAACCGCTGAGTGACGGCGAGGTGATCCGGGCCGCCGGTGTCGACATCCGCGTTCTGGCCACGCCGGGGCACACGGCCGACTCGGTCAGTTTCCATCTGCCTGCCGACGGCCCGCACGGTTCGGTCCTCACCGGTGACACCATCCTGGGGCGCGGTACCACCATCATTGCCTACCCGGACGGTCGGCTCGGCCCGTACCTGGATTCGCTTGCCCGGCTGGAGATCCTCGGGCCCGCCAAGGTGTTGCCCGCCCACGGCGGCACGCTGCCGGACCTCTCGGCAATCTGCCGCGAATACGCCAGCCACCGCCAGCTCCGGCTGGACCAGATCCGCTCCGCCCTCGAGCAACTCGGCGCCGACGCCAGCGTCGACGACGTCACCGACCACGTCTACACCGACATCGACGCCGCCGTCCGCCTAGCGGCCGAAGCCTCCGTCGCGGCCCAACTGGAGTACCTGCGCGGCTAACTGCCTCGTTCGGCTTGGAATCCATCCGCCGACAACAAGTAGGCTAAACGCATGCGTATAGCCCGGTTTGTCCTCGATTCTGACCCCCAGTACGGCATCGTCGAAGGCGAGGAGGGAAGCGAACAGGTCACCGTCATCGCCGGCGACCCGTTCTTCAGCGGCATCCAGCCCACCGGAGCCCGGCACAAGCTCGAGGACGTCCGCCTGCTGGCCCCGATCATCCCGCGCAGCAAAGTGATCGGCATCGGCCGCAACTACGCCGAACACATCAAGGAAATGGGCAACGAGACCCCGGCCGCACCGCTGATGTTCCTCAAGCCGAACACCTCGGTGATCGGCCCGAACGAACCGTTGGTACTGCCGGAGTTCTCCGACGAGGTCTCCTACGAAGCAGAACTCTGCGTGATCATCGGGCGGATCTGCAAGGACGTCCCGGTGGAGCGCGTGGACGATGTCATCTTCGGCTACACCTGCGGCAACGACCTCACCGCACGCGACGCGCAGCGCACCGACAACCAGTGGGCCCGCGCCAAGGGCTTCGACGGCTCGGCCCCGCTCGGCCCGTGGATCGA
>NZ_JBNHHB010000357.1:0-3610 GCF_059091905.1 Arthrobacter sp. Dra40 | reverse complement strand
GTGGAGCTTAGGGGAATCGAACCCCTGACCTTTTCATTGCGAACGAAACGCTCTACCAACTGAGCTAAAGCCCCGTGCCACTGCGTTTGATCATAAGTCTGCGGTGTGCCGATCGCCAAGCTGAGGCGCTGCTGTGTTGCGCGTCGGACAGACTGCGATGGCGCGGGCCACTGCAACCCGACCAATGAGGAATTGGTGCAGCAACGGGAACGAAAGCAGCAGCATGACGCATGCTTTTCGCGAGTACCACGAAGCTTCTGAGATCTACAACGAAATGTCACGATCGTGGCGCTCAGCGGGTCGGTCGCCTTGCTTGCCTGGAGCTTGTTTCCGGAGAGGCGGAACCGGGTGGTGGCTAACGGTTTGATGCTCGTCAGTCTGTTCAGTCTGATTTACAGCATCTCGCGAAGCTCTGATGGCCGGGGACACCACGCTCTCGTTCAGAGTGGTCAGCGCGGGTCTGGCCATCGTGCTTGTCCTCGGCTACAAACGCTTTTTCCAACCCCCTGAACAGGCAGAACCGCCAAGGACAGCAGAGGCGGCGAAACAAGGCTGAAGGACGCTTCGAACTTTCTACGGTGGCCTGCCGATAGTACTTACGGAGACCTTCTTGAGGACGGCAAAAAAACGTCAGCAGTGACCGTTAACGTCGTTATCGCACGTACTAGACATTGGGGGACAACTTGAAACGAGCACTAGTAACAACCACCGCGGCGATGGCTGCGCTTTGCCTCGTGTCTTGCGGAAGTACGTCAACTGAGGCAACACCACCGACGGTGGTTCCTGTGACGCCGGCTCAGGAGGCGCCATCGCAAAGTCAGGAGGCCCCCACCGCTTCCGGTGAAGATGCCGCCGAGAAGCGAACCAGCGTCCGTGGAAACCTCATTAAAGAGGTCGGTGAAGCAGCCGGCTTCAGTGCAGCAGACCAGAAAACGCAGCTCGTGAACTTCGTCATTAAGAAAATTGATGGAGGAGTCAGCTGCACGGAACCGTACGCCAAGGCTCCGGAGAACGGCCATCTCGTCGCCCTCCACATGGACGTGGAAACAACAGCCGAACTCAAAAACGAACAGCCACCGAGCTACTGGGTCAGCGCCCATGATTTCAAGTTCATCAGCACCGAAGGAACTACGTTCAACGGGAATCTGGCAAGCATCGCGACATACTCGTGCCTGCCGCAGACAAAGTTGCTCCCCTCGGAACTTGGACCGGCGGAGAAAGCGACCGGATTGGTACTCCTGGACCTTCCCTCTACAGAGGGAACTCTGGTGATGTCACTGCGAGGCCTCGACGCGTGGGAATGGGAACTGCCCACGCCAAGCGACAAAGTCTAAGGTCTAGACGATTAACAGCAAGACCCCTGGCGGTCCGGAATCCGGACTGGCAGGGGTCTTCAGCTGTGTGAACAACAAGGTCCGGGCTTCGCGGGCCCGCAAACACTGCCCGGGCGTCGTGGGCCCAAACGGTGCACCTCTGCGGGCTGCAGCTTGTGGCGTCGCCCGATCTGCTAAGTATCAGAACACCGCAGCTACAATCCGTGCAAGAGGGGCGCCTATACTTGATCAGACTGTTCAAGCCACGGCGCGAGAATCGACAGGAAGTGGTCATATTGCAGCAACTGGACGCGACGGACCGGCGGATCCTGCTCGCCTTGGATGAGGACCCGCGGATCCCGGTGATGATGCTGGCCCAACGGCTCGGCCTGGCCCGGGGCACCGTGCACTCCAGGCTGGAGCGCCTGGCAGCATCGGGGTGCCTGCGCACTCATTCAGCCCGTGTTTTGCCTGAGGCACTGGACCGTGGGGTGATGGCGATGGTGAGCGCTGAGCTGGACCAGAGCAAGCTCAATGATGCCGTGGAAGCGCTCGGCAAGATTCCTGAAGTGCTCGAGTGCCACGCCCCGGCCGGTGACACCGACCTGTTGATCCGCGTGGTGGCGCACAGCCCGGACGACCTGTACCGGGTGAGCGAGGAGATCCGCTTCTGCCCCGGCATCACCCGCACCTCCACACAGATGTTCCTGCGCGAGGTCATCCCCTACCGCACCACCGGGCTGCTCAAGCAGGACTGAGCCTAGAAGAAGAACTGCATCAGCACGCCGACCACCCAGACCGCGCCGGCGGCAAAGGCACAGCCGAGCTCCACCAGCATGCCCAGACCCACGGCCTTGAGTGCAGCCCAACTGGCCCCCACCGCCTGACCAAAGTCGCGCCGTCGTGCGTATTCGCTCAGCAGCAACCCGGCGGCGAAGCCGATGAACAGCCCCACCACGGGGATCACGAACATGCCGACCACGCCCACCAGGACGCCGACCAGAATGGACCAGTTGGGCACTTGGCGCTGCTTCAGCCGGCGCCCGGTAAGCACCAGGCTGGCCAGCATGCCGGCAGCGACGAATACCATGCCGATGGCGAAGACCACCCAGCCAAGTGTGTTCTGCAGGGCGATGGCCCAGACCAGCAGACTGATGCCGATAGTGATGGTGCCGGGCAGGACGGGGACGACGATGCCGGCAATGCCGACGGCGATGAGCAGACCGCAAAAAACGGTCGCGAGAATCTGGGCTTCCACCCACTCAGCCTACTGGGACGCGCCGGGCGGATCCTTGCAGGCCTACGCGGAGCCGATTCATTCAGGTCCGTCGGCTTTTTCCTGACGTGGCCAGGATCCGCGCAGATGCCGTGGGCTGCGCCCGGTAAGGTTCCGGACCACGGCCGTGACACGGTTCCAACGCTGTGCACGGATGGAGGCTCGACGCCGCAGAGGCGGGCGGCCTCCAGCACGTTGAGGTGATGCGCCAGCACCCGGGTGGCCTCGCCGTCGCTGCTGATGAAGACCAGTGCCGGGGCATCGGCGAGGCTGCTGCGCAGCGCGGCGCGGTCGGCGTAATCCGCCGTTCGGGCAATCACGCCTGGAGGAACCACTGTCGGACGACGGCTGAGGGCAACGACGCCTGCAGCGGACTGTCCGGCGAGCAGGCGGATCACCTGGCCGCTGAGGCGGCCGGACGCGCCGGTGACGGCAATTCTTCCCATCGTTCCGCTTCCGGCTTGAGCGGTGAGGATGTTCAGGCGACCGCGGCCTTGACCAGCGACTCGACCTTTTTCTCCACTGCTGCGGTCCACTCCACTATCGCAAAGGAGACCGGCCACATGGGGCCGTCGTCGAGCATGGCTGCATCGTTGAAGCCAATGGTCGCGTAGCGAGCCTCGAACTTCGCCGCACTTTGAAAGAAGCAGACGACCTTGCCGTCCGCATTGGCGTACGCCGGCATCCCGTACCAGGTCTTGGGCAGAAGCTCCGGCGCGTTCTCGGTGATGAGCGCGTGTATCCGTTCGGCCAGGGCTCGGTCGTTATCGGGCATCTCCGCGATCGCTGTGAGCACGGCCTGCTCGTTGTCGGCTTTCTTCTGACCGCTGCGGCCCTGCGCCCTCAGCTCTTGGGCCCGCTCCTTCATGGCCGCGCGCTCGGCCTCCGAAAAGCTGCTGGAATCGGACTTCTTCGTGGGGCTCACTGTGATCTCCCTTGTGCGATGTACACCAGAGGCTAGCAGCCGCGCGGGGCACAGACTTCTCGGATCCTGCTCGCTGCACGTCCAGCGCAACGCGGC
>NZ_JBNHHB010000356.1:0-3632 GCF_059091905.1 Arthrobacter sp. Dra40 | reverse complement strand
GTATGAGGTGACCAGATGGCTTTGACGCCAGAAGACGTTGTCAACAAGCGGTTCCAGCCGACGAAGTTCCGCGAAGGCTATGACCAGGACGAGGTCGACGACTTTCTAGATGAGATCGTCGTTGAACTCCGCCGGCTGAACCAGGAGAACGACGAACTTCGCAAGAAGCTGGCTGAAGCCACGTCGGGCCAGGCTCCGGAGGCCTCCGTGCCGGCTCCGGTCTCGGCTGCCCCGAAGACCGAACAGGTCAGCGAACCGGTCAAGGAAGAGCCCAAGGCTGAGCCCAAGCCGAAGGAAGAGCCGAAACCGGCTCCTGCGGCCGCCCCGGCCCCGGCCGCCGGCCACACCGCTGCCGCCGAGTCGGCCGCAGGCGTGCTGGCCATGGCGCAGAAACTCCACGACGAGTACGTCACCGCCGGCGTGGAGCAGCGTGACAAGATCATTGCCGAGGCACAACTGGAAGCCAGCAGCCTGGTCAATGACGCCGAAGAGAAGAGCCGCAAGACCCTGGGGAACCTGGAGCAGCAGAAGGCCGTGCTGGAGCGCAAGCTGGAGCAGCTGCGCGGTTTCGAGCGCGACTACCGTGCCCGTCTGAAGGCCTACATCGAGGGTCAGCTGCGCGATCTGGAAGCCCGGGGCTCCTTCGCGGCCCCCGAGGTCAAGGACAGTGCCGGCGCGTAAGCCCGGAAGAAACTGACACAACCCTGTCCCACAGGGTCCGCAATGGCCGGCGCCGGGATTATCCTGCTGCCGGCCATTGCCTTTGGGTACCGTGCTCCGGTCCCTCCAACGGGCATTGACGACGAGAGAGACATGTCAGAAACTTCACCGGCAGCCGATCGATCCGACGACGGGCCAGCGGCCGAACCCGGTCAGCGCAAGGGCAGCGGCCGGTTCATCCTGCTGCTCGCGGGCTGCGCGGCTTTCGCCTACGCCTTTGACCAACTGACCAAGTGGTGGGTTGTGTCCACCATGACCGAGGGGCAGATCACTCCGGTGCTGCCGCCGCTGCTGCACTGGCATTTCATTCGCAACTCCGGCGCCGCGTTCTCCATCGGCCAGGACCACACCTGGATATTCACCATCGTCATGACGGCGGTTTCCGTCGCGATCCTGGTCTATGCGCGCAAGGTTCGCTCCTTGTGGTGGTCCGTGGCGCTCGGCTTTCTGCTCGGCGGTGCGCTGGGCAACCTGACAGACCGGTTGTTCCGGGAGCCGGCGTTCGGCGTCGGCCATGTGGTGGACTTCATTGCCTTTCCGAACTTCGCGATCTTCAACATTGCCGACTCCGCCGTGGTGGGAGCCGTCATCCTGTGGTGCGTGCTGACGTTCATGGGCATTGGCGTTGACGGGACACGGCACACGGCCAAGGGCGGTAGTTCCGTCGGGGGCAGCGCCACGCCGGCCGGCGAGGTCAGCCCGGCCGGTGGTGGCACGCCGTCCCCAGAGGGCAAACCTGCCGGCGACACCAGCCCTGCCGGAAACGGCAATCCCGCCGACAACGGTAAACGGGCCCCCGGCGGCAAGCCCGCAGGGGAGAACGGTGCCTGAAGAAGTCAGGGCCGTCGAGCTGGACAACCACACGGCAGGTGAACGGGCGGACACCGCCATTGCCGCACTGCTCGGGATCTCCCGCTCAGCCGCGGCAGCACTCTGTGGGGACGGCCGCGTCCAACTCAATGGACGTGTCATCGCCAAGTCGGAGAAGCTGCCGCAGCAGGGGAGCCTGCGCATAGCAGTACCGGAGCAGCGGGATCCACTCGCCGTCGTGGTGGAAGAGGTTGAGGATTTGAAGATTCTGCGAGACGAGGACGATTTCGTCGTCATCGACAAACCGGTGGGCGTGGCGGCCCACCCGTCGCCCGGTTGGGTGGGGCCGACCGTCGTCGGTGCCCTGGCCGCCAGGGGCTACCGGATCTCGACGTCGGGAGCCGCGGAGCGCGCCGGTATTGTCCACCGCCTCGACGTGGGGACCTCCGGCGTGATGGTGGTAGCCAAGACAGAACACGGCTACACCTTGCTTAAGCGCGCCTTCAAGGAACGCACCGTGGACAAGGTTTACCATGCGCTGGTGCAGGGGCTGCCGGATCCGCTGGAAGGGACCATCGACGCACCGATCGGCCGCCATCCTGGTTACGACTGGCGGTTCGCTGTGGTGGAAGACGGCCGCCATTCGATCACTCACTATGAAGTGCTCGAGGCCTTCGGCAAAGCCTCGCTGGTCGAAGTGCATCTGGAGACCGGCCGGACCCACCAGATCCGCGTCCACTTTTCCGCGCTTCGGCACCCTTGTGCCGGCGACCTGACCTACGGCGCGGACCCCAAACTTGCCGCGGCGCTGGGGCTGACCCGGCAGTGGCTGCACGCCAAGAAACTTGGCTTCCACCACCCCGGCACCGGGGAGTGGGTTGAATACGAAAGCGAGTACCCGCAGGACCTGGCTTACGCGCTGCAGGCACTGGCCGAACACCGCGTGTAGCCCGGGTCCGGCTGGCTCCGAGGCCTAGAATGAAACGGTGGCAGCAGTGACTTCATCCAAGACCGGCAACGATTCCTTTGTCCATCTCCACAACCACACCGAGTACTCGATGCTCGACGGTGCTGCTCGGCTGACGGACCTGTTCACCCACGCTGACGAGTTGGGCATGAACGCCGTGGCGACGACGGACCATGGGTTCGTCTTCGGTGCTTTCGATTTCTGGAACAAGGCCCGCAACGCCGGGATCAAACCGATCGTCGGCGTCGAGGCGTACCTGACCCCGGGCACCGCACGGGCGGACAAGACGCGTGTGCGGTGGGGCGACGGCGGACGCAACGACGTCTCCGGTGCCGGTGCCTACACGCACATGACCATGTGGGCCGAGACCACCGAAGGCATGCACAACCTGTTCCGCGCCTCGTCGCTGGCCTCGCTGGAAGGCTACCTCTACAAGCCCCGGATGGACCGCGATCTGCTCCAGACCTACGGCAAGGGACTGATCGCCACTACCGGCTGCCCGTCCGGCGAAGTCCAGACCAAGCTGCGGCTGGGACTCTACAACGAAGCCAAGCAGGCTGCCTCCGATTTTCGGGACATCTTCGGCAAGGAAAACTTCTTCTGCGAGCTGATGGACCACGGCCTGGACATCGAGCGCAACGTCCAGACCGACCTGCGGAAACTGGCCCGCGAACTTGGGCTGCCGTTCGTGGCTACCAACGACCTTCACTACACCCACGCCGAAGACGCCAAATCGCACGCGGCGCTGCTGTGCGTGCAGTCCGGTTCGACCCTGGCAGACCCGAAGCGCTTCAAGTTCGATGCGGACGAGTTCTACCTGAAGTCTCCTGCGGAAATGCGCGCTATTTTCCGCGATGTTCCGGAAGCCTGCGACAACACCTTGCTGATTGCCGAGCGCTGCAACGTGGAGTTCAACACCAAGGCTTCCTACATGCCGCGCTTCCCGGTGCCGGAGGGGGAGAACGAGGAATCCTGGTTCGTTAAGGAAGTCGAGAAGGGGCTGCACTACCGGTTCCCGACCGGCATCCCCGATGACGTCCGCAAGCAGGCCGAATACGAGATCGGCATCATCCTCCAGATGGGCTTCCCCGGCTACTTCCTGGTGGTCGCCGACTTCATCAACTGGTCCAAGGAC
>NZ_JBNHHB010000355.1:0-3649 GCF_059091905.1 Arthrobacter sp. Dra40 | reverse complement strand
CAGCCGGGCTGGAGGCAGACGGGGTGCAGGCAGCCGATGGCGCAGGGGCGCCCGCCGCCGCTCATCCGGGTGCGCTGGCGCAGGGGCGGCGCGGTCGCGGCGACCAACCGCCGGCGTCTGGATCCCGGACGGTCCGCTTCGAACCAAACCTCCCGGTCACCGTGCCCGCCCGCAACAACCGCTCTGCGGCCGGACTGAACGACTGAACCGACCCGCCCAAGCCATGCGGGTTCAGGGCGGCTGGGTGCTCGCGTAATGTGGTGCCTGTGACTGAGCCTGATTACTCCGAAGACACCGCAGCCGACATGGACATCGACATCCGCAGCCTGCCGAAAGTATCGCTGCACGACCATCTGGACGGCGGACTGCGTCCGGCCACGATCATCGAACTGGCCGCCGCAGTGGGCCACGAACTGCCGTCCACAGACCCGGTGGCGCTCGGGGAGTGGTTCCGGGAGTCGGCAGACTCCGGTTCCCTGGTTCGTTACCTGGAAACCTTTGACCACACCATTGCAGTCATGCAAACCACCGAGGGCCTGTTCCGTGTGGCTAAGGAATTCGTGGAGGACCTGGCCGACGACGGCGTGGTCTACGGCGAAGTCCGCTGGGCGCCGGAACAACACCTGGCCAACGGCCTGTCCTTGGACGAGGCAGTAGAGGCCGTGCAGGCGGGGCTGGAAGCCGGCGTTGCCGCGGTGGAAGCCGGCGGCCGCCCCATTCAGGTAGGCCAGCTGATTACCGCCATGCGCCACGCCGACTGCGCGCAGGAAATCGCCGAACTCGCCGTCCGGCACCGTGACCGGGGCGCCGTCGGATTCGACATTGCCGGAGCCGAGGACGGTTTCCCGCCCTCGCGCTTCAAGGATGCCTTCACGTACCTGGCGGAACAGCAGTTCCCGGTGACTGTCCATGCCGGCGAGGCCGCCGGAGTGGACAGCATCGTGGATGCGCTGGTCAGCGGCCGGGCGCTGCGGCTGGGCCACGGCGTGCGGATTGCCGAGGACATCCAGGTCGAGTTCGGCCCGGACAGCGAGGACGGCGAAGACGTTGGCATCGTCACCTTGGGCAGGGTCGCCTCCTGGGTCCGCGACCGCGGCATCGCGCTGGAGTGCAGCCCGTCGTCGAATCTGCAGACCGGCGCCATCGCAGTCTTCGGCGAAGGCATCGAGTCCCATCCGTTCGACCTGCTGTACCAGACCGGGTTCAAGGTCACCATCAACACCGACAACCGGCTGATGAGCGGCGTCACGCTCTCCGACGAGTACGAGTTGCTGGTGGAAACCTTCGATTACGATCTGGATGACCTGCTGGAGATCACGCTGAACGCAGCGGAAGCCGCTTTCCTGCCGCTGGAAGAGCGCGAGGCGCTCGTCGAGTTCATCGGCGAAGGCTTCAACCACCAGCTGGGCTGATAGGGCCATGCCTCGCGCCAGCCACCCGCTGAACCAGGAGCGACATCCGCACGGCACGACGACGGGGCCTGGCCCTGGATGGGCCGTCGCCCGGTTGCTCGAGGTGGTGGCGCAGCTGCGCGAGCACTGCTTGTGGACCGCCGCGCTGACCCACGAGTCGCTCGTGGAATACCTGGTGGAGGAAGCCCACGAGCTGGCGGAAGCCGTCGAAACCGGCCACACCGGTCCGGCCGACGTGGCCGACCTCAAGGGCGAACTGGCCGATGTGCTGTACCAGGTCGTGCTGCATGCCAGGTTGCAGGAAGAGCGCGGACAGTTTGATTTCGACGCCGTTGCCGCCGAACTGACGGCGAAGCTGATCCGGCGGAACCGGCACATTTTCCGGCCGGATGGGACGCTGCAGGAGAAGTTTCCCGGCTCCGTCGCGGAGATCGTGGCCAGTTACGACGCCGTCAAGGCGGCGGAGAAACCGGAACGGACCACGCCGTTCGACGGCGTTCCTGGCTCACTGCCGGCACTGACCCTGGCCGCGAAATCCCTGGCCCGCGCCCGTCGTGCGGGTTTCGGGCCTGCGGCGGGGGCGGACCCTGACAGTGCAGCCGGCGGCGCCGTACCGGCCGATGGCATTGACCCGGCCGGCGGCGCCGCACCAGCCGGCGGCATCGACCCAGCCGGGCAGGCAGTCACTCAGGACCGGGTCGGTGAGGCGCTGTTCGCCGTCGTCCGCAGCGCCGTTGATGCCGGAGTGGATCCCGAGCAGTCTCTGCGGGTGGCTGTCCGGCGTTTCCAGCAGCGCGTAACGGAAGAAAACCGCAGCGGGTGATCTCGATTAGTCTTAAGCCGGACCTTGCGGCCGGCTTCGGCCTCGCTTGCAGACTTTCCATCTTTCGTTCCAACGAACAGGAGCTATTCCATGGCGCTGATCGATGCCATCCACGCACGCGAAATCCTTGATTCCCGCGGCAACCCCACCGTTGAAGTTGAGGTGCTGCTCTCCGACGGCTCGATGGGCCGGGCTGCTGTTCCGTCCGGTGCCTCCACCGGTGCATTCGAGGCGGTCGAACGCCGTGACGGGGAGAAGGACCGTTACCTCGGCAAGGGCGTGAGCCAGGCAGTGGCCGCCGTGGTGGACACCATCCAGCCGGCGTTGGTGGGCCTGGACGCCACCGACCAGCGGTTGATCGACCAGACCATGCTGGACCTGGACGGCACGTCCAACAAATCCGATCTGGGCGCCAATGCCATCCTGGGTGTTTCGCTGGCCGTCGCCTCGGCCGCCGCCGAATCCTCCAACCTTCCGCTGTACAAGTACCTGGGCGGGCCGAACGCGCACGTGCTGCCGGTGCCGTTGATGAACATCCTCAACGGTGGATCGCACGCGGATTCCGACGTGGACATCCAGGAGTTCATGGTGGTTCCGCTGGGCGCGGGCACGTTCTCCGAGGGTCTGCGCTGGGGTGTGGAGGTCTACCACAGCCTCAAGGCCGTGCTGAAAGAGAAGGGCCTCTCCACCGGTTTGGGCGACGAAGGCGGATTCGCCCCGAACCTGCCCAGCAACCGGGCCGCACTGGACCTGATCACCGAAGCGATCACGCGTGCCGGTTACGTCCCGGGCAAGGACATTGCCCTGGCCCTGGACGTGGCTTCCTCGGAGTTCTATCAGGACGGCGCCTACCGGTTCGAGGGCAAGTCCCTCACGGCCGCAGAGATGAGCGCCTACTACGGCCAGCTCGTGGCCGACTTCCCGCTGGTTTCCATCGAGGATCCGCTGGACGAATCCGACTGGGAAGGCTGGGCCACCCTGACGGCGGAGTTGGGCGACAAAGTGCAGCTGGTGGGCGACGACCTCTTCGTCACCAACCCTGAGCGGCTGCAGCAGGGCATCGACGCGAAGACCGCCAACTCGCTGCTGGTCAAGGTCAACCAGATCGGTTCGCTGACCGAAACACTGGAGGCCGTGGCTTTGGCCCAGCGCAACGGCTACACCACCATCACCTCGCACCGCTCCGGCGAAACCGAGGACACCACCATTGCCGACATCGCCGTGGCCACCAATGCCGGCCAGATCAAGACCGGCGCCCCGGCCCGGTCGGAGCGCGTGGCCAAGTACAACCAGCTGCTGCGCATCGAGGAAGAGCTCGACGACGCAGCCCGCTACGCCGGGCGCAGCGCCTTCCCGCGTTTCACGGCCTAGTTTGGGCCGACCCTCGGTAATGTCGTAAGCGGGGTCCGGCATC
>NZ_JBNHHB010000354.1:0-3690 GCF_059091905.1 Arthrobacter sp. Dra40 | reverse complement strand
GGTTATTTTGATAACTACATACGGGGATGACAGGTTTCGACGATGTTAGTCGCGCCAGGGGAAGCGGGCCGAGGATGCAGAGTTATCTCGGAAACGCCCTCTGCAAACCAATAAGTGCCGAATCTAAGCGCACTGACTTCGCTCTCGCTGCCTAAGTAGCATTGCAAGTCCGTCAGCCCGGGGATGCTCTCGCCCCGGATGCTGGCGTCATTAAGAGAGCCACTGCTGGATACCTTCGCCGTTGGGGTATCCGGGACATTTAGACGGCTGGGCCCGGGTCAGCCACCTGTTTGCGGGATGGTTGGGGCCAAGAAAACCCACAGCAAACTGCGCCCGGAGAAGTCCTGGCAACACAACATCGGACGGGGGTTCAATTCCCCCCATCTCCACGAATCAGCCCCGGTTTTCCGGGGCTTTTTCTTTGTCCGCATCTCCGGGACCGGCCAGAGAGCGAAAACTGCCCTTCCGGAGGCAACCGCGTTACTGGACGGACGCCGGGTCGAGTGCAATGCGCCGCAGCAGCTGGGCGTTGAGCGCTACCACAATCGTGGAAACGGACATCAGGATCGCCGCCACCGCCGGGGAAATCGTCACCCCTGCAAAGGCGAGCACGCCGGCCGCCACTGGGACGGCGACCACGTTGTACCCGGTGGCCCAGATAAGGTTTTGGATCATCTTCCGGTAGCTGGCGCGGGACAAGTCGACCATCGACAGGACGGCGCGCGGGTCGCTGCCGGCCAGCACCACTCCTGCCGACTCCATCGCCACGTCCGTGCCGGCACCGATGGCAATCCCGACTTCCGCCCTGGCCAGGGCAGGAGAGTCGTTCACGCCGTCGCCGACCATGGCGACCTTCTGGCCGCGGGACTGCAGTTCCGCGACCTTCTTGTCCTTGTCTTGGGGCAAAACCTGCGCGAAGACCTTGTCAATGCCCAGTTCCCGGGCGACCGCATTGGCGACCTGCTGCGCATCGCCGGTGATCATGGCGACCCTGATGCCGCGGTTCTGCAGGGCGCCCACGGCCTGCCGTGATTCATCGCGGACCTCGTCTTCCAGGCTGACGGCGCCGATGACCTCGTGGGCGCGGATCACGTGCAGCACCGAGGCGCCCCGCTCCACCCAGACGCTGGTTTGCTCATTCAGTTCCGGCGGCACCCGCAGGTTTTCCGAGCTGATAAGGTTTGGCCCGCCGACCGCGGCGACGGATCCGTCTACGCTGGCCGTTACTCCCCGGCCCGTCAATGACCGGAATCCGCTGGCTGCCGGGACAGGAAGGCTCCGATCGCGGGCGGCCTTGACGATCGCCCGAGCCGAGGGGTGCTCGCTGTCCGCCTCCACCGCGGCGGCGAGGGCGAGGACGTCGTCGTCGTTCCCGTCAGCAGTTGAGGCGACGGCGGTGAGGGCAGGCTGGCCCTTGGTCAGGGTCCCGGTCTTATCGAACAGGACCACGTCGATGGTGCGCATACGCTCCAAGGCCATTCGGTTCTTGATCAGCACCCCGGCGCGGGCAGCTTGTTCGGTTGAGATGGCGATCACGAGCGGAATGGCCAAGCCCAGCGCGTGCGGACAGGCGATCACCAAGACAGTCACGGTGCGGATTACTGCGTCCCCGGGGCTTCCCAGCAGCAGCCAGGCAATGAACGTGATGATGCCTGCCCCGAGGGCAAAGTAGAACAGGAAGGCCGCGGCCTTGTCCGCCAGGGCCTGTGCCCGGGAGGAGGAAGCCTGGGCTTCGGCCACCAGGCGCTGGATCCCGGCGAGGGCGGTGTCCGCGCCGACGGCTGTGACCCTGACACGCAGCGCGCTGTCTGTGGCCACCGTCCCGGCCACCACCTGGTCCCCGGGGCGTCGCGGCACGGTCTTGGATTCGCCGGTAATCATCGACTCGTCCACTTCTGCCTGTCCTTCGGTGATTTCGCCGTCGGCCGGAAGCCGGGAGCCGGAGCGGACCAGGACGACATCGCCGGCGGCCAGATCCGGGATGCCCACAGTTTCCGTGCCGCTGGCGGTGACGCGCTCGGCTTCGTCGGGCAGCAGTTCGGCCAAAGCGTCCAAGGCACCGCGCGCCGAACCCAGGGCACGCATCTCGATCCAGTGGCCCAGCAGCATGATGACCACCAGCAAGGCCAGTTCCCACCAGAAATCGAGGTTGAAATTGCCGATGCCCAAGGTGGTGATCCACGACGCGATGATCGCCACGGAGATGGCCATCGCGATCAGTAGCATCATGCCTGGTTGCCGGCTGCGCAGCTCGGTCCAGCCTCCCTTGAGGAAGGGAGCGCCTCCGTAGAAAAAAATCACCGAGCCCAGGACAGGTGGGATCCATGACGAGCCCGGGAATTGCGGAGTGCTGTAGCCAAGCAGATGGGAGAACATGGGGCTGAAATAAACCACCGGAATGGCCAGTGCCAGGCTCAGCCAGAACTTGTTCTTGAACATGGCGGTGCTGTGGCCCGCATGTTCTCCGTGCTGGTGGACCACATGTTCATCGTCCACCGCGGAATGCGCGGGTCCAGCCGGCATTGCCTGGCCATGGGTGCTGTGCTTCGCGTGATCAGCTTCTGCCACCGGTGCGTGGCGCCTGTGTCCGCCGGCGGCGGGGTGGTTGTTGTCATTGTGGTGGTCGGGATGGACCGGGTCTTGGTGCATGGCAGTTTGTCCCTTCAGACCAGTCGGTCAGGCCGGGCCAGCCAGGTCATGGCGGGCTTCCGGATGGCAATGGCCAAGGGAGCCCTTGTGGTGAGGGCTCGTGCCGGGGCTTGGTGTGGACCTTCAGGGCGCGGGGACCACAGTAGCCGGACGCGGATTTTCGGTACCGGCAACATATACCCGGGCGGGGTATCAGTCAAAAACTTGCACATCTGACGGTGGAAGTGTGATGGCGGATGACCGGCCTGTAAAGCCCTCCTGGCCGTACGGATCCAAATTCGTCGGAAATCTCTGTTTCCGGTTGCGACCTGTTCTGCGCGGGATGTAACGGTTAAGTTGCAAACATCCCCAACGAATGGAGCAACACATGTCGTCGTTTGTGAAAACCCGGGCCCGCCAGTTGGCCGCAGGAGTCTTCGTCACAGGCGTGGTGGCTGCCGGAGGAGCCGGAGTCGCTTCAGCTGACGAAGCGCAAGATTCGGTTGTGGCGATCACGGCCGAGGACGCCAGCATTGCGCCCGCCCCGGTCCAGGAAGCTGAACCGATCGTCGAGGACGGTGCCGCCGAGGAAGCCCCGGCTGAGGGGCCAGCTGCCCCGATGGAAGACGAGGCCGAAGCCCCGGGTGAAGGCGAGGGCGAAGAGCCCGTCGAGCCTGTCCCCGGGCATTACCCGGTAGAGGAAATACCGGTCATTGAGGAGCCGGCTCCGGTGGAGGATGAGCCTGCTCCGGCTCCCATCGAGGAACCGGTTGAGGAAGAACCCGCCCCGGCTCCGGTTGAGGAGCCGGCGCACCAGTGGAAGGCCGTCAAGGCCGGAGCCGACGCCGAGTGGAAGTCGGCAAAGGCCGTGGCCGATGCGGAATGGAAGTCCGCGAAGGCTGGCGGAAGCCCGGACTGGAAGGCCGTCAAGGCTCAAGGCAAGGCGGACTGGAAGTCAGCCAAGGCTGAAAGAAAGGCCGAGTGGAAGGCGGCCAAGTCGGCTGAGAAGGGCGCCGCACACGGCGAGTAACGTGCACTACGCGGTCGGGGCGGCCTCCCCAT
>NZ_JBNHHB010000353.1:0-3690 GCF_059091905.1 Arthrobacter sp. Dra40 | reverse complement strand
GGGGATGTAGTAGGGCCCCTCGATGGAGCCCTTGTTGCCATGGCGGTGGCTGGTGGCTACGTCCTCCACGGAGTGCTCGACCCAGACGTCCAGGAACAGCGGCCATTCACCGTCCTCGCCCACCTTGATCAGCCACGCCTTGAAGGCGTTGTACTCGTCATAGGTCACGCGCTCTTCGAGCACGATGTCGTTGACGGCACTGACCAGCTTGCTGGCCAGCAGGTTCACCCGCTCCTGGCTGGCGTGGACCGCGCCGGTTTTGCCCGACTGACGGAAACGGTCAGTAGCGGCGCTTCCAGAGGCTGCGGCGCTGGCGGTGGATTCGATGGACATGGCGCTCCTTCGTGCAGTGGTGTGGATGAAGTGGGAAGTCGGCGCGAGAGCCGACGGTGATATGGGTCTCAATCTAGGCCCGGGGCATCGTCGAGGGAAATACCTATCGGACCGTCATTGGGACCTGTTCAACATGAATCCCTCGGCGGTCACTTGATGGAGTTGGGGTGCTTGGCCAGCGGCGTGACCTTGATCTTCATATAGGGGTACATCGGGAAACCGCTGAGGATTTCGTGCAGCTCGTCGTTCGAGGCAACGTCGAACAGCGAGTAGTTGGCGTACTCCCCTACAACCCGCCAGATGCCGGCAAACCGGCCGTCCCGCTGCAGGCCCTGCGAGTACTCTTTCTCCAGTCCCTGAAGCCGGGTGATCTCCTCCGCGGAGAGGTGTGCGGGGAACTGGACTTCCATTCGGGCGAGGAACAGCATCTGTGAATTCTCCTGGGTGTGTGGTGAGGGGGTCAGGACAAGCGGTACTTGGCGAGCTTGCCCTCGTCGATGGCAGCGCCGACGCCGGGCACGTCGCGGACGGAAATGGTTCCGTTTGCAATCCGGATAGGCTCGGCCAGCAGGTCGTCGGCCATGTCCAGAAAGTTGGACAGCTCCCCGGCGCGCCGGCTGGTGGCCTCGTGGGCGGCACCGAAAGTGACAGTGGCCAAGGAACCGATCTGGGTGTCGATCTGGTTCCCCATGGTGACGTCCACGCCCAGCCCGGTGCACAGGCCCAGGATCTGCTGCGCCTCGGTGAACCCGCTGCGGGCGGTCTTGATGCAGATTGCGTTACAGCCCCCGGACAGCAGCTCGCGGGAGACGTCCCCGGCGGTGGGGACGGATTCATCTCCCACCACCGGGATGGGAGATTTCTCCACCAGCCGGCGTCGGCTCATGGCTTCCTTCGCGTCGCACGGCTCCTCCAACAGGCTCAGGCCAAGGCCTTCGGTGCGGCGCAGGACTTCGAGGGCTTCATTGGCGGTCCAGCCGCGGTTGGCATCCAGATAGATGTCGACGTCCTCGCCCAGCCCTTCCCGGAGCACATGGCAAGCCTCAATATCCAGGCCCAGCGGCCGGCGTCCTACCTTCAGCTTGAAGGTGGTGATCCCGTACTCCTGGCCGAACCGCAGGGCCTCGTCAAGCAGCTCCTGGGCCGGACGGAAGCCCAGCATGTGACTGACGCGCATGTGGTCCGTGTAACCGCCGAGCAGCTTATGCACCGGGGTCTGACTGGCCTTGCCCATCAGGTCCCAGAGGGCGATGTCCAGCGCACCCTTGGCCACTTGGTTGTGGATGGTGCGGTTCAGCACGGCATGGATCTTTCCGCGGTCCAGCACGTCCAAGCCGGTCACCTGCGGGGCGAAGACCTGTTCCACGATGGCCACGATCGAGGCCTGGGTCTCGCCGTAGGTATAGGGGCGCGGCGGCGCATCCGCGACCCCCACCAGCCCGGTGTCCGTGTAGACGCGCAGGAGAACGTGGTCCGCGGTCGTCACCTCGCCGCTGGCGAACTTCAGCGGGTGCGTGTAAGGGATGGAGTAGGGAATGGCTTCAATCCGCTCAATCTTCACGTGCGGTTCCTTCCGGGACGTTGGATGTATCGAACAGGTCTACAAAGTTCTTGATGAGCGGGGAATCGACGCCGCGCCGCCATGCCAGCGCCAAATCCACCGCCGGGGCGTCACGCAGCGGGCGCAGCACCGTGCCCTGCAGGGCAAAAACCCGGCGCGTCATCGGCACGAGCGCCAACCCCATGCCCGAGGCGACGAAGGCCAGCAGGGTGGATGTCTCGCTGGCTTCCTGCACGATCCGGGGCCGGAAGCCAACCCGGCGGCAGGCGTCCAGGAAGATGCCGCACACGGCCGAGGTCCGTGGATAAGAAACGAACATTTCCCCGGCCAGGTCGGCCAGTTGCAGGGAACCGTGTGACGCCAAGGGGTGGTCTTCCGGAAGCGCAACGACGAGTTCGTCCTGCTCCAAGAACCTCAGCTCAAGCTCTCCGGACCGCACCGGCGGACGCAGCACGGCGACGTCGATGCGGTTTTCCTCCAGCGCCTCTTCCAAGGCAGGAGTGAGCATTTCACCCAGCACATGGAGCTTCAGTCCCGGCAGCCGCCTTCCGGCCGTCTCGACAATCCGCGGCATCAACCGGTACGTGGCCGATCCAACCACGCCGACCCGCAGCACGCCGCTGGCCCCCTGGCCCACCAGCTTCACGTCCTGCCCCAGCTGGTCGATCTCGGCCAACAACCCGCGGGCCCGGACCAGCAACAGCTCCCCCGCCGGCGTCAACTCCACCTTGCGGGTGGTGCGGACCAGCAACTGGGTGCCCAACTGTTCCTCGAGCTGCTTGATCTGGTGTGAGAGCGGCGGCTGGGCCATATGCAGGCGAAGCGCGGCACGGCCGAAATGGCGTTCCTCGGCCACGGCCACAAAGTATCGCAGCTGGCGGGTCTCCATGCCGGCCTCCTGTCCGTTCCGGTCGCAACCTGGTCGCTGGCTTCCGACCCACTTTAGGCCCGGGAATTAGGCAGGTAAAATACCCAGTTTCCCGTCACTGATACCTGCGGCATATCAATGCGCCCCTGGCTGAGTGCCGCCAGTCACCACCCTCCGCGGCCGGGCAACATCAGGCCCGGGGCGGACTATGACTCCGGAAGTATCAATGCGGCCCAAATAAGTACTTCTGTTGGCCAAGTCACCTGACTACGGTTATGTGGTCCCCGTCGCAACAACCAAGGACGATCCATGTCACAGGAAATCCAGAACCGCCCCGAGGCGGCCGAAGTGCGCCCTGGCGGCGACGCTGAACCGACCACAGCCCTCGAGACCCGCACCGGCAGGAAGCTCGTAGCGCTGCTCGCCGGGCCGCTGGCCGGGCTGGCCCTTTTCCTCATCCTGCCGGAGTCACTGGCGTTCGAAGGCCGCGCCGTCGCGGGCTGCGCGCTCTGGATGGCGATCTGGTGGATGACCGAAGCCGCCCCCATCCCGGTGACCTCGCTGCTGCCGCTGGTCCTCTTCCCGCTGTTCGGGATGGACAGCATGGCCAATGTCGCCGCGCCCTACGCCAACCCCGTGGTCTTCCTGGTGATGGGCGGAGTGATCCTGGGCCTGGCTACGGAGAAGAGCAACCTGCACCGGCGCATTGCGCTCCTGACCATCCGAGCCGTCGGAACCCGCCCCGCGCAGATCGTCCTCGGCCTGATGGTCGCCTCGGCCATGATCTCCGCCTGGGTGTCCAACACCGCCACGGCCGTGATCATGGTGCCCATCGGCGTCTCCATCCTGCAGTTGATCCGCAACATCGACCGTGACGCGGTGGACGCCAAGTTCGCCGCGGCCATGATGCTCGGCATCGCCTACGGCG
>NZ_JBNHHB010000352.1:0-3711 GCF_059091905.1 Arthrobacter sp. Dra40 | reverse complement strand
TACGTTTCCTTTGACAACAAGAAGATCGGCAATCTCATTGCCACGGATCTGGTCAAGAAGCTCGACGCCGACGGCGAGAAGACCGGCGGCGTGCTGATGGTCAACGGCTCCCCCACTGACCGCGCGGCGCAGCTGATCAAGGAAGGCGCCAAGGAAGCCGTTGACGCCAGCGAGCATAAGGTGCTGGCGTCCTACGACACCCCGGAGTGGCAGCCATCGAAGGCCCAGGACTGGGTCGCCGGCCAGATCACCCAGTTCGGTAAGGACATCACCGGCATCGTGGCCGCCAACGACGGTACGGCCGGCGGCGCCATCGCCGCCCTGAAGGCCGCGGGCGTCTCCCCGTTCCCGCCGGTCACCGGCAACGACGCGGAGGTGGCGGCAATCCAGCGGATCATCAGCGGGGCACAGTACAACACCATTTCCAAGCCGATCAAGATCGTCGCGGAGAAGTCGGCCGAGGTGGCGGTGCAGCTGCTGAACGGTGAGACCCCGAAACCCGATGCGACCCTGTTCAACACTCCGTCCGCGCTGTTCGTGCCGACCGTGGTCACCAAGGACAACGTCAAGAAAGTGATTTTCGACGGCGGCATCTACAAGCCGTCGGAAATCTGCACCGGCGAATACAAGAAGGGCTGCGACGAGCTCGGCATCAAGTAGCCCGGCACAAGCCGGCGGTACCGCGAGCGCGCGGTACCGCCGTCGTGAGGGAAGGGGAAGGCAGTGGCCACTGTTTCAGCAGAACGGCCGGAGGCAGCCGCTCCGGTACTGTCCTTGCGCGGCGTGAGCAAACACTTCGGTGCCGTCGCCGCCCTGACCGACATCGATCTGGACGTCCATGCCGGAGAAGTCGTCGCCCTGGTCGGGGACAACGGCGCCGGCAAGTCGACCCTGGTCAAAATCCTCGCCGGCGTGCATCCGCAGGACGGGGGAACCGTGAACTTCGACGGCAGGGACGTGACCATCCACACCCCGGTGGATTCCATTCAGCTCGGCATCGCCACGGTGTTCCAGGACCTCGCCCTCTGCGACAACCTCACCGTTGTCGACAACCTCTTCCTCGGCCGGGAGCTGGGACCGTGGCGGCTGAACGAAGTGGAAATGGAGGTCCAGGCCTGGAAACTGCTGCGCCAGCTCTCGGCGAAGATCCCCTCCGTCCGCGTTGCCGTCGCTTCCCTCTCGGGTGGCCAGCGGCAGACCGTGGCCATCGCCCGGTCGCTGCTTGGCAGCCCCAAACTTATCATCCTCGACGAGCCCACGGCCGCCCTCGGCGTGGCGCAGACGGCCGAGGTGCTGAACCTGGTGGAGCGGCTGCGCGAAAACGGCCTGGCGGTGGTCATGATCAGCCACAGCATGCAGGACGTGAAAGCCGTCTCCGACCGGGTCGCGGTGCTGCGGCTGGGAAAGAACAACGGCACGTTCCAGATGAAGGACGTCTCCACCGACGACCTGATCGCAGCCATCACCGGCGCCACCGACAACGTGGTGACCCAGCGGGCCGCGCAGACCGGTGCCGCCGCAGCGGCAAGCTCGGCAGGAACGGGACAAGGGGCTGACGGGCAGGCGGGACTGGGCGGACCAGGCGGAGGCTCGCTGCCGCCCGACCAAGGGGCGGGAAGCACTGTACAGCCGGGATCAGGGGCAGCACCGGAAGAAGGGACCGTACCATGACAACGAATCCAGCCCCGGCCATCCCGGTGGCGACCGACCTGCAGGATGAACGGCTCATCCGGACCGAGGGTTTCAAGGGCGCGGTCAAGGTCGGAATCAACAGGGTCCGCGGCGGCGACCTCGGCGTGCTGCCCATCGTCGTCGGGCTGCTGGTCATCTGGACGATTTTCCAGCTGCTCAATCCGTTCTTCCTCTCCAGTGCCAATCTGGTCAACCTGCTGCTGGAAAGCGCCGCCGTCGGAGTCATCGCGCTGGGCATCGTATGCGTCCTGCTGGTCGGTGAGATCGATCTGTCCGTGGGCTCCGTCAGCGGCCTGTCGGCGGCAATCGTCGGCGTCACCTTTATCAAGCAGGACTGGCCGATCGGGCTGGCGATCCTGCTGGCGATGGTCGCCGGCGCCGTGATCGGCCTGGTCTATTCGCTGGTGTACACCAAGTTCGGGGTGCCCTCCTTCGTGATCACGCTGGCCGGCCTGCTCGGCTTCCTCGGCGTGCAGCTGTTCGTGCTCGGCGTCGAGGGCACCATCAACCTGCCCTTCGATTCCTTCCTGGTCTGGTTCGGCCAGCAGGCGTTCGTACCGGGATGGCTGTCGTACGTGTTGGCGGTCCTCGGGGTGGCCGGGTTCTTCCTCAGCCAGCTCACCCTCTCCCGCCAGCGGGTCAAGGCGGGCCTGTCCGGGCGGCCGATGCGGCTGGTCGTGATGCAGACGGTCCTGCTGGCCGTAATCCTGTTCTTTGCGGTGTGGTACCTGAACCAGACCCGCGGCGTCGGCTGGATGTTCGTCTTCTTCGCCGCCCTGGTGCTGGTGATGCACTATGCCTTCACGCGGACCCGGTGGGGCCGTTCCGTTTACGCCGTCGGCGGCAACCGGGAAGCGGCGCGGCGGGCCGGCATCAGCGTCAACCGCATCTACGTGTCCATCTTCGTCCTGTGCTCGACTTTCGCGGCCATCGGCGGCTTGCTGGCTGCAGGCAGGCTGGCAGCCTCGGCGCAAAGCAGCGGCACCGGCGACGTGAACCTGAACGCCATCGCCGCCGCGGTGATCGGCGGAACCAGCCTGTTCGGCGGCCGCGGCTCAGCGTTCTCGGCTCTCCTGGGTATCCTGGTCATCCAATCCATCTCCAGCGGCCTCACCCTGCTCAACCTTGAGTCCTCGTTCCGCTACATGATCACCGGCCTGGTGCTGCTGCTGGCCGTGATCCTCGACGCCGTATCGCGCAAGTCCCGCACCTCGCACGGCCGCGCCTAGTGGCCGGCCGCTGGAGCGACATGTTCCTGGGCATCGACATCGGCACCGGCAGCAGCAAGGCGGTGCTGGCGGACGCCGAGGGCTCCGTCCTGGACAGCGCGACGGCCGCCCACGAGGTCGCCTATCCGCGGCCGGGCTGGGCAGAGTTCGACGCCGAGGGCGGGGCATGGGCGGATGTGGTCCGGCTGTGCCGGGAGCTTTTCTCCCGGAACGACGCCGGGGCTGTCGCCGGCGTGTGCGTCAGCGCGATGGGTCCGTCCCTGGTTGTCACGGACGAAAACCTGACCCCGCTGCGCCCGGCGATCCTGTACGGAATCGACGCGCGCGCCGTCGTCGAAATCCGCGAACTCACCGAGGAGTTTGGCGCCGAGGCAATCTTTCGCGACGCGGGGAAGGTCCTGTCGTCGCAGGCCGTGGGACCGAAGCTCCGCTGGCTGCGCAACCGGGAACCTGAGATTTTCGCCCGTGCGCGCCACTGGCACAGCCTGAACTCCTACGTCCTGGCGAAGCTGACCGGCGAGCTGGTGTTGGACCACCACACCGCCAGCCAGTGCGATCCGCTCTACGACCTCCGCGGCAACCGGTGGCATCCCGAGCGGTACGACGCCGTGGCCGGCCACCTGCCGAAGCCCCGGCTGGCGTGGCCGGCCGAAGTAGGCGGCCGGATCCATGGACAGGCAGCCGAGGCGACGGGACTGCCGGAAGGCCTGCCGGTCTGCGCGGGCACCGTCGACGCCTGGGCCGAGGCGTTCAGCGCCGGCGTGCGGCAGCCGGGCGACCTGATGCTGAT
>NZ_JBNHHB010000351.1:0-3717 GCF_059091905.1 Arthrobacter sp. Dra40 | reverse complement strand
GGGAGCCGGCCTTCTCGTTTAAGGGTCTGCTCAGACGGACTGGCCGTTCGGGCGCCACTCGCCGGTCACCAGGTAGGTCACCTTGCGCGAGACAGAAACGCCGTGGTCGGCGAACCGCTCGAAGTAGCGGCTGGCCAGGGAAACGTCCACGGTAGTGGGGCCGGACGAATTCCACGCCGGATCGGCAATCGCCTTGAAGACGCCGGCATGCAGTTCGTTGACGCGGGAATTGTGAACGTCGATCTGCGCCGCCAAATCCAGGTCGCGGGTTTCCAGCAACTCCGTCAGTTTCTCGGAGATCGCAATGTCCTTCTCCGCGAACTCACGGAAGGTGCCGCGCATCGATTCGGGAATCACGGGGTCGGGGTAGCGCAGGCGGACCAGTTGGGCAATGTGCCGGGCGAGATCGCCCATCCGCTCCAGCGAGGCGCTCATCCGCAGGGCGCCGACGATCATGCGCAGGTCGGAGGCGACCGGCCCCTGCAACGCGAGGATGTCGATCGACCGCTCGTCCAGATCCGTCTGGAGGAAATCGATCCGGGCATCGGCGGCGATGACTTCCTCGGCCAAGTCGATGTCGGCGGTATCGAGCGCCGTGGTTGCCTTCTGCATTGCCTCGGTGACCAACCGGGAAATCTCTACCAGCTGCTCTCCGACTTGATGGAGCTCGGCCTGGAAAACCTTGCGCACTGGCGTCCTTTCGCTTGTGTACGTGGAGCATGGGAGTCCTAGCATCCCATTAGCTTCACAGCCTGTCAGGCGGCGGTTAAGTATTACGCCGCCTCAGGTGAACGTTAGTTGAACGGACAGGCGATTACTACCGGATCGGCCCGGGGCCGGACGGTGCTGCGCCTAAGCTAGAGACGTGGATCCACTGACTATTGCCTTGCTGGCAGGGCTCGTGGGCTTGGCGCTCGGCAGCTTCGGTGTGCTGGCGTTCGGGCTGAGCGATCGCCAGCGGCGGCACCTGCAGGATGTGGCCGAGCCAACGCTGCCGCCCGGGGCCGCCGACGTGCTCTCCGTCGTCGGCCGCGCCTACGTTGTCGTGGACGCGATTGACGGCGTGGTCCGGGCCAGTCCCGCTGCCTACGCCTTCGGTCTGGTCCGCGGCCACACCGTCGTGCATTCCGAGCTCTTGGACCTCACTGCCCGGGTGCGGCGCGACGGCGTGATCGAAGAACGCCAACTGGAACTGCCACGTGGTCCGCTGGGCCAGGGCACCATCGTGGTGCAGGTCAGGGTGGCGCCGATCGGGGAGGAATACATCCTCCTGCTGGCCGATGACCGGACCGAAATCACCCGCACCGAGGCAATGCGCAACGACTTCGTGGCGAACGTGTCCCACGAGTTGAAGACTCCCGTCGGAGCCATTTCGCTGCTGTCCGAGGCCATCGACGACGCCGCCGAGGACCCGGAAGCCGTGCGCCGCTTCGCCGGCCGGATGCACAAGGAGTCGCGGCGGCTCGGCGCTCTGGTGCAGGACATCATCGAGCTGAGCCGGCTGCAGGGAGCCGACGTGGTGCAGGGCGGCACCGAGGTCGACCTGAATGCAGTGGTGGCGGAGGCGGTGGACCGGAACAAGCTCACGGCCGAAAGCCGCCAGATCCAGCTGTCGGTGGGCGGAAAGATCGATGTGCCGGTCTTCGGCGATCCGGAACTGCTGACCACTGCGCTGCGGAACCTGATCGACAACGCGATCCGCTACGCGCCCGAACGCAGCAAGGTGGGCGTGGGGCTGCGGGTCCGCGAAGGCCTGGCCACCATCTCGGTCACCGATCAGGGGCCGGGCATCACCCCGGACCAACAGGACCGCATCTTCGAACGGTTCTACCGGATCGACGATGCCCGCTCCCGCCAAACCGGAGGAACCGGCTTGGGCCTGAGCATTGTCAAACACGTCATCGCCCAGCACGGCGGGGAAGTATCGGTGTGGTCGCAGCCCGGACAGGGTTCCACCTTCACCGTGCGGCTGCCGGAAATGGAGCAGGAAGACGGCGGCACCACAGAATCCGTGGAGCCGCGCACGCAAGGCGCCGGTGTGGCGCATGAACAAGGAGTCGGTGCTTGACCCGCATTCTGGTCGTCGAAGATGAAGAATCGCTGAGCGATCCGTTGAGTTATCTGTTGGGTAAAGAGGGCTTCGAAGTCGAGGTGGTCGACAACGGGCTGGACGCCATTGTGGCGTTCGACCGGGCCGGCGCGGACCTGGTCCTCTTGGACCTGATGCTGCCTGGACAATCCGGAACAGAAGTGTGCCGCCAGCTGCGGCAGCGCTCCACGGTTCCGGTCATCATGCTCACCGCCAAGGACTCGGAGATCGACAAGGTCGTGGGGCTTGAGCTGGGAGCCGACGACTATGTCACCAAACCCTATTCTTCGCGTGAGCTGGTGGCCCGTGTCCGCGCGGTACTGCGCCGCCAGGGCGAACCGGAGGAACTGGTGCCCAATACCGTCTCCTCCGGCCCGGTCCGCATGGACGTGGAACGGCACGTGGTCAGCGTGGACGGCGAACCCGTCTCGCTGCCGCTCAAGGAGTTCGAACTGCTGGAAATGCTGCTGCGCAACTCCGGCCGGGTGCTCACCCGCGGGCAGCTGATTGACCGGGTGTGGGGCTCCGACTACGTGGGGGACACCAAAACTCTGGACGTACACGTCAAACGGCTGCGCAGCAAGATCGAACCCGATCCCTCGGCACCGCGCTATCTGGTCACCGTCCGCGGGCTGGGCTACAAGTTCGAACCGTAGACCACCGCCAACAGCCAGCAAAAAGGCCGGGCCGCTTCCTGTAGGGGAAGGGGCCCGGCCTGTTTGAACGACGTGGTGTCAGGCGCCGGCCTGGTCCGTGGACTCTTCCGTGGGCACCGCGGTCTCGGTGGGCGCTGCGGTTTCGGTCGGCTTCGCGCTTTCGGTGGGCGCAGCACTAGGGACGAACCCGCGGTACTCAGGCAGGGTGCCGTCGAGGACCGGCACCAAAACGTCTGCGGATTCATTGTTCACGCGGACGGTGATGTCGGCCAGGGCCCCGGGAGCGGCCCCCGGACGGTCAACGACGGTCTCGTTCTTCTTGTCTTCGAAAACGACCTTCCCATCGGCCGGGACGGTGACGGTAGCGGTGCTGCCCGGGCCGGTCAGGGCAAGCTGCACCGGAGAATCGGAGGTGTTGAAAGCGGTGCCGAGGACGCGGCCGGGGGCGTCGGCAGACTCGGCCACAACCATCAGGTTGCGCAGGCCGACCGGTCCCACGTTGGCCACGATGCCGTCGCTGGGGGAGTAGGCCTTGGTGGTGGCCTGTTCGTTGATTGCGCCGCATCCGGTCGATGCGAGCAGGGTGAGCGCAGCGGCGCCTGCTACAAGGGTGCGCTGCACACGGTTCTTCGGCGCAATCTTCACGGCAGAAACTCCTCAGTCAAAATCAGGTGCGGTGCTGCAGATCTCGGCAGCTTGCCTCGCCTAGCCTATCGGCAAACCGGGAGAAAGTTGGATTCGACGCCCGTAAGAAACCCCGGAGCAAGCACCATTTCTCTCATCCGTCAAGGGGGTAAACCGCGGCATTCTAGCCTCCCGACAGGCTTACAAGCCTGCAAACTCGCGGAAGTGGCCAAACCATCCGTGATAAACTAGTGGTCGGGAAAGGGGATACTACAGATGGTATTTGAGGTCGGCGAGACGGTTGTTTACCCTCACCACGGTGCCGCAAAGATCGAAGAGATCAAAATG
>NZ_JBNHHB010000350.1:0-3728 GCF_059091905.1 Arthrobacter sp. Dra40 | reverse complement strand
CATCGCGCTGGGCATCTGTGCCCTGCTGTTCATTGTCCTTGGCGTCTACCAGTTGTGGAACAGTATCGCCCCGCTCTTCGGCGGCTGATTTCCTGCACCTCTGCTGCCCCGTACCGTTTCGGTGCGGGGCAGCGCTGCTTAAACCGACGACGGCGCCGCGCGGCGGCGCTTGTGAGCCACCGACGGCGGTGCCGGGCCGCCCGCCTATTGCCGGTCCGGAGGGTGGTCCGCCTATTGCCGGTCCGGAGGGTGGTCCGCCTACTGCCGGTCCGGAGGGTGGTCCGCCTACTGCCGGTCCGGAGGAGGGGCAGTCCGCCTACTGCCGGTCGGAGGGCCGCCCTGCCTATTGCCGGCCGGTCCGGCGTTTCCCGTCGCTGGAATCGTCGTCGCCAACGATCGAGGCCAGAAGCTCGTCGGCCTCGCCCAGCCCACGGACGGCTTGGACAAGGATGGCCCGGGCTTCAGCTTCGGGTGAGCGATGATGCGTTTCGGCGAGGATCCGTAGTCCTTCCATGGTCCGCGGGTCCAGCTCCGGCAGCGTGAGTGATTCCATGACAGCTACCTCCCTTTGGGGTGCCCTGCGCCCCGAATGCCGCCCATGATAGTCCTGCCCCGACCAGCTGTCAGCGGTGCGCCGACGTCGTCGGCGGCTTCGGGCGGCAGCCGCATCAGCACCACCAGGGCACCACCGTCCTCACCGCAGCCACGGCAGAGGCAGCCTGCCGGCGCCGGCGACAATCAGCGCAGCGGGTCGAACGGCCGGATCGCGTCAGGT
Organism: Arthrobacter sp. Dra40; assembly: GCF_059091905.1. NCBI lineage: Bacteria > Bacillati > Actinomycetota > Actinomycetes > Micrococcales > Micrococcaceae > Arthrobacter > Arthrobacter sp. Dra40. Next base: position 2,953 of record NZ_JBNHHB010000350.1, on the reverse strand, counting down.
ACCTGGCCGGTGACAATCTGCTCGGCCAGCAGCTTGCCGGTGGCCGGGCCCAGCACGATGCCCCACATCCCATGCCCGCCGGCAACGTAGACGCCGGGGGAGCGGGTGGCGCCGATCAGGGGCAGGCCGTCTGGCGTAACCGGGCGCGGGCCGACCCAGAGGTCCTCAAGGTTTGTGAGGTCCATGTTGGTGAACAGCGGCCGCACCGAGGCCAGGATGGCGTCGATCCGCCCGGTCTGCAGCGGTTCGTCCGGGCCGCGGAACTCCATGGTCCCGGCAATGCGCAGCCGTCCCTGGTACGGGGTGCAGGCCACGCGCCGGGCCGGGAAGTAGATCGGGAACTCGGCCGGCTGGTCGGTCGCCACGCTGAAGGAGTAACCCCGTCCCGCCTGCACCATCGTGCGCACGCCCAGCGGTTTGGCGAGGTCAGGCAGCCAGGCGCCGGTCGCCAAAACCACGACGTCGGCGTGGAACGGTTCGTGCGCGTAGGTCTCCACCGAGATTCCGGCGTGTCCGTGGCGCAGCGACCGGACCTCGGCGCCGGCAATGATCTGCCCGCCCCGTTCCACGACTGATTCAGCCAGGGCCTCCACGAACGGGCCGGGCTCCAGGAAGCGCTGGCCTTCCAGTTCATACACCGTCGAGACCCGTGCCGATAGCTGCGGGACCTTGACCTGTGCATTGTCCAGACGGCTCAGCGGGACCGACTGTCCGGCTTTCTCCACGTTGGCCAGCTCATGGACAAAGTGGCGGCTTTCTTTCTCCTCCTCGAAGCCGACGATGAAGGGGCCCTTCCGCGTCCATGATTCGACGCCGTGGGCAGTCATTTCGTCGAAGCACTCCAGCGCCATCCTGTCGATCGGCGTGAGCGCGGCCATGGTACGGTCCCACGCCTTTTGCGTTCCGTGGAGGGCAAAACGCGCCAGGAATTTCCACAGCTGCGGGTCCAATCTGGCGGGAATGTGCAGTGGCGCCGTCGGGTCGAGCAGCGCCTTGGGCCCGTAGGTCCAGACGCTCGGGTCCGACAGCGGCATGGCCATGCCAGGCGTCAGCCAGCCGGCGTTGCCCCAAGACGCGCCTGCGGCGACGCCGGACCTGTCCAGCACGGTGACCTCCACGCCGCGTTCCTGCAGGTGCCAAGCGGTGGCCAGTCCCACCATGCCTGCCCCCACGACGACGGCGGTGCTCGGGGCTTGTGCGCGAGAGTACATCTTCTGCTCCTCGGGTTGTGTCTGCTCCCGGCACCATCCTTAAGAATGTTTACCCGTTTCTCAAGCGATTAGGAGAAGATTCTGTAAGACAAAGGCGCACCGGCAAGAAATTCAGGAAGTGGTGGCAATCACATGGCCGAACCGAAGGATCTTCGACGCCCTTTCGGAGCGCCGGCCGGGTCTGGACTGGACCGCACCGACCGGCTCATTGTCGAGATGCTTCAGGTTGACGCCCGAACTCCCAATAACGCCATTGCTGCGGCGGCCGGCATTGCCCCTTCGACCTGCTTGAGCCGCATCCGTTCCCTGCGTGAACGCGGAGTCATCCGAGGCTTCCATGCCGACGTCGACCCCGCCGCCGTGGGGCGCGGCCTGCAGGCGCTGATTTCCATCCGGCTGCAGGCGCACGCGCGCTCGGACCTGGGCCAGTTCAAGGATTATCTGGCCGGCCTGCCCGAGGTGGAGGGAATTTTCTTCGTGACCGGCGACCGCGACTTCCTGATCCACGTAGCCGTGGCCGACTCCAACGCACTGCGCGACCTGGTGGCGAACAACCTCAGCGTCCGGCCGGAGGTCGCCGGTACCAATACCACCGTGATCTTCGAGCACGTGCGCCCGCCCGGAAGCTCGCTCGCTCCCTAACTGGGGAGCAAACCCGGAGACTCGCTCGCTCCCTGAGCGGGGAGCCAGCCTGAACACTCGCTCGCTCCCTGACCGGGAGCCAGCCCGGACAATCGCTCGCCCTCTGGCTGCGGAGCGGGCTGCAACGGTCTTGGCTACTCCTGCTCGCGAGAACCCGCCGTGCACGCTCATTTGTTGACACGTCATACTTTCCCGGGCTACGATTGTTGAAACGTCAAGCAATCGATTGAAGGCTGCCATGTCCTGGTTCAAGAATCTGTTTAGCAAGTCCAGCGCCCGCCGGTCCGCCGCCAATCCCGCGGCAGCAGCGGCCCAGCCCCTCGGCGACGCCGCCGCCCAGCCCCTCGGCGACGCCGCCGCCCAGCCGGTCGAGGCCACGGCCCGTAGCGAAGCCGCCCTCCCCAAGATCGCCATCATTACCGGCAGCACCCGCCCGGGCCGGGTTAACGACTCCGTGGCTCACTGGATTGTTTCCGAACTGGCCGGTCGGACGGACGCCACTTTCGAGGTCGTCGACATTGCCGACTTCAATCTGCCGCTGCTGGACGAGGCGTACCCGGCCGCGTACCAGAACTACCAGGCCGATCACACGAAGACCTGGTCGGCCAAAATCAGCGAGTTCGACGGCTACATCTTCGTAGCCAACGAATACAACCACACGGTTTCGGCCGCATTGGCCAACGCGCTGTCCTACCTGAACGTCGAGTTCAACAACAAGGCCGCCGGCATCGTTTCCTACGGCTCCATGGGTGGCGTGCGTGCTGCCGAACACCTGCGCAACATGTTGGCAGAGCTGCAGGTGGCCGTGGTCCGCAACCAGGTGATGTTCTCGCTGTTCACTGATTTTGAAAACTTCACCGAGTTCAAGCCGACCGAGCAGAACGCCGGCACCCTGGCACCCATGATCGACCAGCTCATTCCGTGGGCACAAGGCTTCGCAACCATCCGCACCCCGCAGACCGTCGCCGCTTAAGACCGCCAATACGGACCAGCTGCCGTCTCCTTCGACGAGCGGTTCGTACCAGCCGTCTGCATGCCGGCTGTCCAGCCGCATCGCCCCGCCGTTTCCCCATCCGGCGGGGCGATGCTCTTTAAGGGCT
>NZ_JBNHHB010000349.1:0-3774 GCF_059091905.1 Arthrobacter sp. Dra40 | reverse complement strand
GGTGGGCACCGCCCAGCGGGTTGTCGCCGGCGCCTGGCTGTTTTCCTCCGTGGTGGTCGTGGAAGATTCGGCCCCGTTGCGCCAAGTGCTCACGGCGAGTTACGACGCGCTTGGCCTGGAGTGGAATCCGGCCACGGCCGGCGCGGCGGAGGATTTGCTGCCCGGGCTCGGCGTGAATGCGGTAGAGCAGGCGCTGCGGGCGGCGTATGCCGGCTATGCCGCAGTGGCGGACGGCAGCTTCGACGAGCTGCTCGCGAGCATACCGGTCCCGGAACCAGCACCCGTTGTAGTCAGCGCGCGGCCCGCCTAGTCTGGAGGGGACTTCAAGTTCCTGCACTGCGGAGGCGCACCATGGACGGGCCAGCGCAGCACGGTCTGCGCACTCTGGACGACGCTTTAGGCCGGCCGCTGCGGGATCTGCGGATCTCCGTCACCGACCGGTGCAACTTCCGCTGCGTCTACTGCATGCCCAAGGAAGTTTTCGGGCGCGACTTCGTGTTCCTCCCGAAGGACCAGTTGCTGACCTTCGACGAAATCATCCGGCTGGCCGGGCTTGCGGCTGCCCACGGCGTGGAGAAAATTCGGTTGACCGGCGGGGAGCCGCTGCTGCGGCGCGGGATCGAAAATCTGGTGGCCGGGCTCGCGGAACTGCGCACACCCGAAGGCCGTCCGCTGGACCTGGCGATGACCACGAACGGCTCGGTGCTGGCCCGCAAGGCGGAGGCGCTCAAAACGGCCGGGCTGACCCGGGTAACGGTCTCTCTCGACTCCGTGGATGATGCCACCTTCCGCCAGATGAACGACGTCGACTACCCCGTGGCCACGGTGCTGGAGGCAATCGAGGCCGCGGCCGCCGTCGGGCTCGGTCCGGTGAAGGTGAACATGGTGGTCAAGCGCGGGGAGAACGACGGCGGCATCCTCGCCATGGCGCGCCACTTCCACGGCACGGCCCACATCGTCAGGTTCATCGAGTACATGGATGTGGGCTCCACCAACGGCTGGAACCTGGACCAGGTGCTTCCGTCGGCGGAGGTGGTGCGGCGGATCAATGCCGAACTTCCGCTGGAACCGCTGGCGCCCCGCTACCCGGGGGAGACGGCCACGCGCTTCAGGTACCGCGACGGCGGCGGCGAGGTCGGGACCATTGCCAGCGTCACCCAGGCGTTCTGCCACGGCTGCACCCGGGCGCGGTTGAGTACTGACGGGAAGTTGTTCACCTGCCTTTTCGGCACCGGCGGCACCGACCTGCGCGCGCTGCTGCGCGGCGGCGCGGACGATGAGGAAGTGGCCGGCGTGCTTGCCGGCGCCTGGCGCGGCCGCTCCGACCGCTACTCGGAGCTGCGCAGCGCCGAGACTGCGGGCCTTGGCCCCCGTTCCGGAAACGCCCCGGCCCAGGCCGCTGCCCCGTCCGCGGGTGGCTGGCCGGGCCGGAAAGTGGAGATGCACTACATCGGCGGCTGATTCAACGGGCCGGGGTTATCCACATCGTTTGATCCAACCCTGCCGGCGTGCCGGGCAGCAGGAGCACACTGGCTGGACAGACCAGGCCCGATGCGAGGAAGTCCAGATGTGCGATATGTGCAACGGCATGTCAATGCGGCAGTACAAAGAAAAGATCCGGTTGAACATTGCCAGGCACGGCTGGCACGCGCAGTTGGTGGAGGGCGGCAGGGATAGCCCGGCCTTCGGCTACACCATCGGACTGACGGAACTGAAGCACGCAGAGTTTTTCATCAGCGGCCGCCCCGCGGAGGAGATCTACCGGATGCTGGCGGAGCTGGCTCACCGGGTGATCGGACACGATGACCGGCTGCTGGCCAGCATGACCGTGACCCTTAGCAGCCGGAGTGTGTATCTGGCCCCGATCGAAGAACCGGAGCTCTTGCTGCTGTACGGCATCAAGCTGTACCGGCACCGGCTGCGGGCCGTGCAGGCGGTGTGGGCCGATGACAGCGGTCAGTTGCCCTGGGAGCAAGAGCATCCGGACACGTTGACCCAGCGCATCTATGGAACTCCGCCCGGCCTCGCTCCAGTACTGGAATGAGGCCGGGCGGAGACCGGATGTCATGGCGCGTGCGCGCGCAGACGCAAGGTCAGTGGCCGCGGGCAATCCATTCGTCCAGCTGCGGCGCTTCGGCACCGATGCTGGTGGAGTCGCCGTGGCCGGTGTTCACCGTCGTGTCGGCCGGCAGCGTCAGCAGCCTGCCCTTGATCGACTCGATGATCGTCTCGAAGCTGGAGTAGCTGCGGCCGGTGGCGCCGGGGCCGCCGTTGAACAGCGTGTCGCCGCTGAACAGCACGCTCTCGGATTCCAGGTGGAAGCACACCGATCCGGGGGAGTGGCCCGGGGTGTGGATCGCCTTCAGCGTGGCTCCCGCGACCTCGAACGCATCGCCGTCCTTGATCGAGTGGTCCGGGGCACTGTCCGGGAAGACGGCGTCCCAGAGCATCCGGTCGGCGTCGTGCAGGTAAACCGGGGCCTTCACCAGGTCCCGGAATTCACCGACTGCACGGATGTGGTCGTCGTGTCCGTGCGTGAGCAGGATGGCCTTGACCGTCCGGCCGGCGACGGCGTCCGCCACCGCCTGCGGGTTGTGGGCCGGGTCGATCACGAAGACTTCGGCCTCGTCCCCGACGATCCAGACGTTGTTGTCCACGTCCCAGGTGCCGCCGTCCAGCGAGAACGTTCCGGAGGTGACCAGGTTTTCGATGGTGATGCTCATGCGACCTCGACCACCGAACGCAGTACCTTGCCTTCGTGCATCTTGTCGAAGGCGGCCTCCACGTCATCCAGCTTGATCCGCTCGGTGACGAAGGCGTCCAGGTCCAGGTTGCCCTGCTTGTAGTGGCTGACCAGCATGGGGAAGTCGCGGGAGGGCAGGCAGTCGCCGTACCAGGAGGACTTCAGCGAGCCGCCGCGGCCGAACACGTCCAGCAGCGGCAGTTCGATCTTCATGTCCGGAGTGGGCACTCCCACCAGCACCACGCGCCCGGCAAGGTCGCGGGCGTAGAAGGCCTGCTTGTAGGTTTCCGGCCGGCCCACGACTTCGATCACGACGTCGGCGCCGTTTCCGCCGGTGAGCGCCTGGATGGCTTCCACCGGGTCTTGTTCCCGGGAATTGATGCCGTGCGTGGCGCCCAGGGACTTTGCCAGCTCCACCTTGTTGTCGTCGATGTCGACGGCGATGATCGTGGTGGCGCCGGCCAGCTTCGCGCCGGCGATGGCGGCGATGCCCACGCCGCCGCAGCCGATCACGGCCACCGATTCGCCGCGCTTGACTTCACCGGTGTTGATCGCCGCGCCGATGCCGGCCATGACACCGCAGCCGAGCAGGCCCACCGCCGCCGGATCGACGTCGTCGTCCACCTTGGTGCACTGGCCGGCGGCCACCAGGGTCTTCTCGGCGAACGCGCCGATGCCCAGTGCGGGGGAGAGCTCGGTGCCGTCCTCGAGGGTCATCTTCTGCGTGGCGTTGTGGGTGTTGAAGCAGTACTGCGCCTCGCCGCGCTGGCAGGCCCGGCACTCGCCGCACACGGCGCGCCAGTTCAGGATGACCCGGTCGCCGGGGACCAGGTTGGTCACATCGGGGCCGACGGCGCTGACCACGCCGGTGGCCTCGTGGCCGAGCAGGAACGGGAAGTCGTCGTTGATCCCGCCCTGCTTGTAGTGCAGATCGGTATGGCAGACGCCGCAGGTGAGGATGTCCACCAGCGCCTCGCCCGGGCCCGGATCCGGGACGAGGATGGTTTCGATGGAGACCGGCGCGTTCTTTT
>NZ_JBNHHB010000348.1:0-3776 GCF_059091905.1 Arthrobacter sp. Dra40 | reverse complement strand
GGTTCGAGGGGGCCCCAGCGGCGCTGGAAGGGATGTTGCGGGCGGTCCTCCCGCAATTGGCCGTCAGGGCTGCGGGCGGCAGCCTGCGGATTGTCTGTTACGCGCTGCCGCAGGCGCTGCAGTCGTCTGCGCGCTTCCTCCCGGGAGTCGACCTGGTCGAGCGGCCGGGGCCACTGGCGGATCGGCTATCGGCCGGAAGCGGCAGCGTGGTCCTGTTGGTTGCGGGGCGCGGAGATGAGGCAGCCCGGGTCCTTGCCGGGGGCGGGAGCCCGGACGCAGAACTCTGGTTTGGCGGTCCGGCCGAACCACGGACACGGATTGTGCTGACCGGACAGGACGGCCGCTTGACCGATGACAAGGCAGCAGTCAGGTTTTCCTCGGACCTGGTGTCGGCCGGGACACTGGAGCACTTCGCCCGATTGTCCGCGGCAGTAGCCTGCCGGGCGAGGCCACAGGCCGCCGGGCCCATCCCGCCGGACTGCCGCCTGCAGTCGATTCTTCCGCCGGAGCCGCTGGCGGAACGCTGGTCCCGCGGTGACAGCGATCCCGGCCTGGCCGTCCTGGTGGGCATGGGCGCCGCCGGTCCGCTGGTGCTCGACCTGACCGTCCACGGCCCGCATCTGTTGGTCGCGGGAACCACAGGCTCGGGCAAGTCCGAGCTCCTGCGGAGCCTTGTCCTCTCGCTGGCGTTGACCAGGTCGCCCGGCACAGTCAATCTCCTGCTGATCGACTTCAAAGGCGGTTCCGGGCTGGGCCCGCTGGCCAGGCTGCCCCATTGTGCCGGCCTGCTGACGGACTTGACGCTGGAAGCAGTGAACCGGTCATTGGCCTGGTTGAAGGCTGAAGTGCGCCGTCGCGAAGCCTTGCTCGCCAGCCTCGGGGTCAGCGATGTGGCAGCCTGCCAGCCCGGAACGGTGCCGCGGCTCGTCGTCGTGGTGGACGAATTCCGAATGCTCGGCGAAGACGCGCCGCAAGCGCTGCCCGAACTGATGCGGGTGGCCACAGTCGGCCGGGCCCTGGGCATCCATCTGGTGCTGGCCACCCAGCGGCCCCAAGGCGCGGTCTCTTCAGACATCCGTGCCAACGTCACCACCATGATTGCGCTGCGGACGCAGAACGCGGCGGAGTCCCGCGACCTTCTCGATTCTCCGGTGGCCGCGGATATCCCGGTGACCGCACGCGGCCGGGCCTATCTGCGCACCGGTGCTGAGGCAGCTGTGCCTTTCCAGTGCGCTTCCAGCACCCTGCCTGCTTTCGCTCCCGCCCCGGTGTTCCGGACCCTGCACGAATGGCTGCAGGCGGCAGATGTCCCGGCAGCCGCCCGCCCGGATGGCACCGGACTGGTGGAGCAGCTGGTCACCGAAGCCGCAGACCTCTCCGGCAGCCTCGGGCTGGCGGGAGCCAGAAAGCTGCACCCGGCGCTGCCGAAGTCATTGGCCGCCGCACAGCTCGCGGGGGCCGGGACGGCCTCGCCCGGCGGCACTACCGGCGGCGGCACCGGTTACGGCCGCGGGCACGATGATGGTGTCCTCTCCTGCGACAACGACAGCATCGCTCTTGGGCTCCTGGATCTTCCATCCCGGCAATTGCAGCAGCCGCTGTGTTGGCGGCCGGAGCGCGACGGGCATCTGGCGGTCCTCGGCGTCGAGGGCGGAGGGCACCGGGAGTTTCTGCGGACAGTAGCGGCACAAATTCTGGGGACTCCGGCCGAACGCCACTGCTACCTGCTGGACGGTGATGGATCGCTGGGCCCGGCCTCGCGCGCCCAGCGGACGGGAGCCTATGTTGGCCCCGGAGACACCGAGCGGGCGGCAAGGCTCCTGCACCGCTTGGCGAACGAGGTCTCCTCGCGGCTGGCCAGCATGGCGGCGGCGCTGGACCCGGCCGGGCCCGCGGCCCGTGTTCCGCTGGTCCTGCTGATCAGCAGCTGGGGCCGGTGGCTCGGTGGCTTTCGCGCCGGCCGGCTCGGCTGGGCTGAAGACTGCCTGCAGGACATTGCCCGCGACGGCCCTTCGACCGGCGTGGTCCTGGCCGTGACCGGCGAGCGTGAGCTGTCCAGCAGCCGGTTCCTGCCGCTCATGGCCAACCGGCTCTACCTGCCGACCGGAGCCGGGCCTGAAACCTTGATGGGCTGGCCCAGGCTTCCTCCCATGGCTGCGGTGCCGGGCAGAGCCTTCATACAGGGACGGATCTGCGGCGACGGCGGGGTGTGTCACCTGGTCACCGATCCGGCCGGCTGCGCCCTGCCCGCCGCTGCCCGCTCCCGTCCATTCCGGGTCGAAGCGCTCCCGCGCACAGTTCCGGCAGCAGCGCTGCCACCGACCCGCGGCAGGCACCCGGTGATCGGGGTGGAGGGCGACGAGCTTGAGCCCTCCGAACTGCCCCTGACCGACGGCGAGGTGTACTTGGTCCTGGGGCCCGAAGGCAGCGGGAAAACCAATCTGCTGGTCCTACTGCGCCAGGCGCTGGCCGAGCTGCGGCCCTGCTCGGCACCGCCCGAGGGCGACAAGGCCAGCGGGTTCTGGGCCGCCCACTCCGGCGTCGAGCGCGGCACCGTGCTGTTGGTTGACGATGCAGCGGGGCTCGGCGCACGTGCCCAGGATGCCATTGCGGCCATGGTCGCCGCCGGCGCATCAGCTGTCCTGGCGGCACGCCCCGGGCCCTTGCTGCTGCAAGAGCTGCCGCTGGCCCTGCAGGCCCGGGCCGGCGGGCGGGGCATGGTTCTGGCGCCCCGGACGGGGACGGATGCAGAGTTCTTCGGCGTGCGGCTCGACGACGCCTGGAGGCCGCCGGGGCGGGCCTACCGCATCGACTCGGGCAGGGCAGTCCCGCTGCAGGTCGCCTTGGCTACAGAGCGCGCGGGGCGGCGCCCTTGACCAGGAAAGCCGTCACGGGCCTGCTCAGCAGCAGGACAAAGGAGAATGCGGCTGCCACGAGAAGGACCGGTCCAAGCAGCAGTTGGCCGCCTTGGATCATGGAAATGGACACCACCACCACGAAGACCTGCCACACCAAGGCCGCCGCCCGCGTCCAGCGGTATCCGCGGAACAAGAAGTGTCCTACCACCAGCAGCCAGATGCCGAAGGCCAGCATCAGGACCAACAGGAAAACGCTGCCAGCCAGCGAGATCGGGGTATGTGTGGCGAGTCCGTAGCCGTAGAGGACGGCTCCGCCCAACAGCACCAAAGCTTCCAGAACGACTGCTGCTGCAATGATTTTGATGGCAATCGGACGCGCGACAGGGACAGGGTACGGTGCAGGCATTGACACACTCGCACCCTACCTTAGATAGTCGGAAGACAACTGCCGGGCCGGAGGGGAACCCTACCACCCGTGTGATGAATGACTCACGTTCTACGGACGGATAAGTCCGCATGACCCCTTGTTTACACGGATTTAACGTGAAACGCTTGATGGCGATGCAGAGGGGGCCGATCCGGCTCCCTTTTCTATGAGTCTGTTCGTGAATGTTTTCACATAGAGCACAGCCGGACACCATTTAAAGGAGTATGTGATCAGCATGGATTGGCGTAGCCGGGCAGCATGCCTGGACAAGGACCCCGAACTGTTCTTCCCCGTGGGGAACACCGGTCCGGCACTCCTGCAGATCGAAGAGGCCAAGAGCGTATGCCGACGCTGCCCCGTGATCGATACCTGCCTGCAGTGGGCCATCGAGTCCGGCCAGGACGCCGGGGTTTGGGGAGGCATGAGCGAGGACGAGCGCCGTGCCCTCAAGCGCCGTGCTGCCCGGGCGCGCCGGGCCTCCTAACCCCACC
>NZ_JBNHHB010000347.1:0-3781 GCF_059091905.1 Arthrobacter sp. Dra40 | reverse complement strand
GTTCGGCAGATTACCCGAGCGGCCAAAGGGGGCTGACTGTAAATCAGCTGGCATTGCCTACGGGGGTTCGAATCCCTCATCTGCCACCGAACGGGAACCCCGTCCGACCCGGTGAATAACCGGTTGGACGGGGTTTTTCCATACCCGCCGGAAACACCGGCCGCCGGTTCCCTTCCGGCACAGGGCGGGGAACGGCGTCGATAGACTTGACCGCGGATGTGACCGGCGGCGACTGGCCGCCACGATGAGGAGTTCTTTTGCGACAATTCACCGCCCGCTTCGCGACGCCCGAGGAAATCGAGGCATGGGACAGCCATGTCACGGCCAATCCCAACGGCGGCAACATGCTGCAGGCCAAGGCCTACGCCCTGGTCAAAGCCGACCACGGGTGGAAGCCGCTGTACCTGGCGTATGAGACCGGGGACTACACCAGCTACAACTTGGTGCTGGAAAAGAACATTCCGGTGCTGGGCAAATACTGGTACATGATCAAGGGTCCGGACGTTGCATCGCCCGAGGACCTGCCTGGCATCTTCGAGGCCAACCGCCGCTTCTGCCGGCAACATGCGCGCGGAGTCTTCGCGGTCCGCATCGAGCCGGATGTCGAGGCCACGGATGAAACCCGCGCGCTGCTGGTGCGCGAAGGCCTGGTCAAGATGCCGGACCTGCAGCCGAACGACCACACCGCAATCGTCGATATTTCCCCGGAGCCGGAGGTCGTTCTCAAGAGCTTCTCCTCCCGGGGGCGCAATGCCGTGCGCCGCGCGATCCGCGAGGGCGCCGAAGTGGTCACGGCCGAGCCGACGGAAGAGAACTTCCGGGCGATGTTCAGCCTGATGGGGCAGGTGCAGCAAGGCCAGAAAAATGTGCAGGTCCGTTCCTTTGAGTACTTCAAGGCCTTCTGGGGCAACTTCATCGCCGCGGGGCAGGGCCGGCTGCTGTTCACGTACGAAGACGGAAAGCCATCCGTGGGGGCTTTCGTGGTCAACTACGGACGCAAGGGAACCTATAAGGACGGCGGGTCGCTGCCGCGCCGCAAGCAGTACGGCGACTCCCACCTGATCCAGTGGACGGCCATGAACCAGCTCAAGGAGCTGGGCATCACCAGTTACGACCTGTGCGGAACTCCGCCCGCGTCCGAGGTCAAGAATCCCGACCATGAGTACTACGGGTTGGGGCTGTTCAAGACCAGCTTTACCAAGACCATCACGGATTTCGTCGGCTGCTACGACCAGGTGATCTCCCCGCTGAGGTACAAGCTGTGGTCCGTCGCCGGGGAGAAGGTTGCCCGCGGCCTTTATGTGCGCCGTCGTCACCAGCCTTTCTACTAAACGGCGCCGGAAACGGCAGCGCAGGCTCCTGCGAACTTTCGTCCGGAAAGGTGCCGCTCCCGTAAGGAAGTTTCGCCGGACGCCCTCACGCCGCATCGGCCAGCGGCAGCGGGTGGATGTCCCACAGGAAGCAGTACGTTTTCCTCCCGGAGTTGTGCATCACGTTGTAGTAGAACCACTGCCAGCCGGATGCGTTGTTGTGGTCGGCTGGAGCGGGCGGACAGTCGGCGGGCGTGTACCACTTTCCGGCGCTCCAGATGTAGTGCAGGTCGCCCACATAGGTGGCCGCCGGGCCGGCGCCGGGTCTGCCGTGGGGCAGGCCGATCCTGTCCTTCAGCGAGTTGCCCTCGCCCACGGCGTACAGTTCGGTCTGCTCCGGGTCGTGGGCGAACGGGAGGTTCGGGCCCAGCTCGTTGATCAAGGCCGTGCTTTGGGAGATGGCGGCGTCGAGCTCCAGCCCGTCGGTGACAATCAGAACAGTGCAGCGGTCCATGGCGGTCCCTTCAGTCGCGGTCTCTGGTGGGATCGACCTTAGGGAGCAGGGACACACCCCGGTAGGCATGCCCATCAGGTTGTGGATAACAGCGGTGCGACAAAGCCCTCGTACGGCGCACCGAGGCGCAGGGTGGGGCACCTTGGGGACGTGCAGCCAGCGTTCTCCGTTCCGCAGCAGCTCATGCGCTAAGCGAACAAGGGGCGACAGGCTGCAACCCGGCGCGCTAGCGTGGAGACATGGCAACCATCGACATCACCGAGGCCCAGTTTCCGCAGACCATCGAAGAGAACGACATCGTCTTCGTCGACTTCTGGGCCGATTGGTGCGGCCCGTGCAAGCAGTTTGCCCCCGTCTACGATGCCGCGTCCGAGCAGCACAGCGACGTCGTCTTCGCCAAGGTGGACACCGAAGCCGAGCAGAGCCTGGCCGCCGCGGCCGGAATCACCTCGATCCCGACGCTTATGGCTTTCCGGGAAAAGGTGCTGGTGTTCTCCCAGCCGGGAGCACTGAACTCCAGCCAGTTTGCGCAGCTCGTGGACGCCGTCAAGGGACTGGACATGCAGGAAGTCCACGCCCAGGTGGCTGCCCAGCAGCAGGAGGCGCAGGACGGACCGGCCGCCGACTAGCGGCACGGCTGACCGCACGACGTTCAAGGCTTTGAGAGGGAGCGGGGCATGCGCCCCGTTCCCTCCGTGCGTTAATGCCGGCGGTGGTCCTGCGGAGACAACCGCGGGCCGAAGGCCGGCTTGCGGAAACCGCTGAGCACCAGCATCCGCACGACCCGCTGTCGGTGGCCCCGCCACGGTTCAAGGAGCTCCAGCATGCCGGCGTCGTCCGTCTTGCGCCCGGTGAGCGCATAGCCCACAAAAGCAGCCAGATGGAAGTCGCCCACGGACACCGAGTCCGGATCCGCGTGGGTACGCTGGGCGGTCTCGGCCGCTGTCCACGGCCCGATCCCCGGGACGGTGCGCAGCCTGCGGGACAATTCTTCGCCGGCCGGCAGCGAGGCCAGCCGTTCCAGCGCGCCGGCTGAGGAACAGGCGCGCATGATGGTCCCCGAGCGCTTCGAGTCCACGCCGGCTCGGTGCCAGTCCCAGGACGGGATACGCCGCCATCCGTGCGCGGTCGGCGGAACCATAAGCCCGGCCGGTGCGGGTCCGGGAGCCGGTGTCCCGTGCCGGCGAACCAAATATCTGTAGGAGTACCGTGCCTCGAGCGTGGTGATTTTCTGCTCCAGGATTACCGGCACCAGCGCGTCGATCATCCGCCCGGTCGCGGGCAGCCGCAGCCCGGGGTGCCTGCGCCGCGGATCGCGCACCAGCCGTGGCAGGCCTGCGTGGAAACCGGGTTCATCAAACCCGGTCCAGTCATCGCTTGTCCCCAGCAGCCCAGGGAGCCCGGCCAGCGCTTCCTCCGCACCCGGCCCCCAGGCCTGCCCTTTCACGACGGCGGTGCCCCGGCGTTCGTCTTGCTGTCGCGGTTCGCGCGTGATGCGCAAGGTCGCCGCGCCGCAGGAGGTGTTCAGCGTCAGCCAGGCACCGGCGTCGTCCATCCGGGCGGTGGGATCCTGGGCACCGCGGGACAGGACGGACAGCGTTCCCGGCAAGTCATACGGCTCGGGGATTTCCACCCGTGCCGTGAGCCCCGTGGGTCGGGTCGCAGTGGCGGGGGAGAGCATGGATTAATCGTCCCACGAGGTTGGGAGGATTCGGACCCGCGCCCCTCCTTGCTGCGGAGGGCGCGTGCCGGCGCGGACTGGGCGCGGACTGATCGTGCAGCGCAGGCCCGATCCTGGCGGCCTCGCGGGCGCCGGCATGAACCCGTCTTACGCCCGTTGTGCCCCCGGATACGCTGGCGGGTAGATTTGGGCCCATGAAATATGCCAATTCTGTTCTGGACCTGATCGGCAACACACCGTTGGTCAAGCTGAACAAAGTGACCGAAGGTATTGCTG
>NZ_JBNHHB010000346.1:0-3810 GCF_059091905.1 Arthrobacter sp. Dra40 | reverse complement strand
CCACGTCGCGCACTCCGGCGGATTTAGCCGCGGCCAGCAGGGTGCGGGTGCCGCCGATGTTGGTCGCCACGAACTCGCTCCACTCCCCGGTGAAGGAAACTTTCGCGGCCAGATGGATGACAGCGTCGACGCCGGCGACGGCGCGGCCGACGGCGGCGGTGTCCGTCAGCGAGCCGAGGACGGTGTCGGCACCCGGCCCCACGCTCGCGGGGCGGCGCTGGAAGGTCCGCACGATGTGGCCCTGCTCCAGCAGCAGCCGGGCCACGGCACCGCCGAGCAGGCCGCTGGCACCGGTGACCAGAACCGTTCGGGTTTCCGCGCTGCTCATGGTGTGGTGATCCGTCCGCCGGCCAGGGACTTGCCGGCCCAGGCCGTCAGCTTCGCGCGGTCAATCTTGGAGTTGTGCCGGATGTCCGTGGGCAGTTCGGGCAGCACCAGAACGGCGGCCAGATCCAGACCCGTGGCATCGGCGACGGCGGTGCGCACCGTTTCGGCGAGGGCGTGCGGCGCGATGCCGGGCTTGGTGGCTGCGGGGACCGTCTCGACGACGGCGACCGGAACCTGGGTGCCAGCGGGCCCGACGCCGACGACGGCAGCCAGCCGGACGCCGTCGTGCGTTTCCGCAGCCTGCTCAGCGGCCACGGGAGTGGCGACGCCGTTTGGGGTGGTCATGATGTGCGCCAGCCGGCCCTCGACCCACAGCCGTCCCTCGGCGTCCAGATGGCCGACGTCGCCTGTGCGGTGCCAACCGGGGACGGAGCCGCTGTGCCGCTGGGTGATCCAGAGCCGGTCGTAGCGGTCCTTCACGTGCGGGGCGCTGACCAGGATTTCCCCGGTGACACCTGGCTCCGTGCCGGGCTGGTCGGTCACGCTGCCGTCCGGAGCCACCGCCGCAATGGCCAGTGTGGCCCCGGAGACCGGGGTGCCGACGCAGACGCCGTTGCCGGAACCGGCAGCGCGGATTCCTTCCAGGCTGATGTCCGTGACCGGCAGCGCCTCGGTCATGCCGTACGGGGTGTGCAGTGTCGCCGAGGGCACCAGCGACTGCACCTTGGCCAGCAATGGTTCGGGGATCGGGGCACCGGCAGACAGCAGCAGCTTCACGTCCGCCAGCGCCACCCGGTGTTCGTCGGTCAGGCCGTCGGCGGTGGCCAAGACGTTGGCCAGGGCCGCGGGAGAGGCGAAGACTGCGGTGGCGCTCACCGCGGCGGCCGCCTCCGCCAGGGCCGCGGCGGTCAGGGTCCTGGGCGCCGTGACGTCCATGTCCGGGGTCACCGACGTTGCGCCAAGCGCCGGGCCCAACAGGGCGAACGGCGCGAAGCCGGCCACCAGCGACGTGCCGGCTTCCAGCCCGTAAGTGTTCTTCAGGGTGTCCCGCATGGCGGCCAGCTGACGGTGGGTGTAGACAACACCCTTGGCCGGGCCGGTGGAGCCGGAGGTGAAGAGAACCGCCGCGTCGTCGTCGGGAGCGGGGCCGGCGCCCTCAGCACGGCCACCGGCGGAGGCGGCAGCAGCTGACTCGAGGAGTTCGGGAACGGTGTGGGTGACCCCGTAGAGCCTGCGCTTGGCCTCGCCCATATCGGTGACGCTGATCCGTTGTCCCGGCCAGTTGAACAGCCGGGCGGCGGCAAAGGCGCGCTCGATGCCGATGATGAACGCGGGACCGGCGCCCTTGATGGCGCGGCTCAGGCCGGCAGGCCCCAGCCCGGCGTCGGCCACCACAATCACCGCACCGAGCTTCAGGCAGGCGTATATCAGGCTGGTCAGTTCGATGCCGGGCGGGACCAGCAGGTTGATCCGGTCTCCGGCTTTCACGCCGAGTCCGGCCAGGCCGTCGGCGAGCAGGTCCACCTGGCCGGCGAGCTCGGCCCAGGACAGCGTCCGCGGCCCGGCTCCCCGGGAGCCCAGCGGCGCCATGTCCACGACGGCGGGGGAGCCGTCGGTGCGCCGTTCGTCGAGTTCGGCCAGCATCGGGCGGCAAGGCGTCGCAGCCGGGGGTTTGCTCGAGGTCCCGCGGTGCCCGCTGGTGCCCGGGGCCACCGCATCATCCAGCCACGTGAAAACCGGCGCCGCGATGTCGCGGTCTTCCGGGAGGAGATGCCCGGCGCCTTCGAAGCGGTGCACGTCGGCCTGCGGCAGCCGGTCGATCAGGTCGCGCAGGTAGCGGTCGGAGAATACGGGGTCCTTGGGGCCCCACAGGATCAGCGCCGGGACGTCCAGCGTGCGGATGCCCTCCGCCACCTCGATCAGGGCGTTCCAGCTGGGCGTGCTCTCGTCGGCCGGGATGTCCGCCACGAAGTTGCCCACGCCGGTCCGCCGTTCAGCATGCCGGTACGGAGCCATGAACGCATCCCTGACATCCTGCTCCAACGGAGGATGCGCCAGAGCGTGCGTGACGCGCAGGAAGGCCGCCGACGTCGTGGTGCCCCAGCGATGCACGGCGGGGTGCAGCGCCAGTTTCAGCGGGGCGGGCAGTCCGAAGCCGGCGGGGTGCACGGCGGTGTTGGTCAGGACGATGCCGGCCAGCTGGTCGCGGTGCCGGGTGGCCCAGCCCAGCGAGATCACGCCGCCCCAGTCATGCCCCACCGTCACTACCCGGCCGGTAAGGCCGAGCTCGGCCGTCAGATCGCCCAGATCCGTGATCCGGTCTTCGAGCCGGCGGAAACGTCCGGTGCGTTCGGAGAAGCCCATGTCCAACTGGTCGACGGCGACCACGCGCCACGGCGCCGCAGCCTCACCGCCGGCGGCCAGCAGGCTGCGCCACACATAGGACCACGTGGGATTGCCGTGCACGCACAGCAGCGTGCCAGCCGGTTCGGTGCCGCGTTCGGCCAACTGAGGGCCGTTGTCCAAAACGTGCCAGGTGTGGGCGGCGCCGGCGGGGTCCACGGCGGCGCTCGAGGGTACGCGGACGCGGCGGGACCAGGCCGGGTCGACTCCGGGCCAGAGGGGAGTGTCTACCACGCAATCTCCATCATGGTGGTGTTCAGGCCGGAGCCCACCCCCATGCAGAGCACGCGGTCGCCGCGGCTTAGGGTCTGGGACTCTTGGGCCAGGGTCATCGGCAGCGAGGCCGGGCCCACATTGCCCCACTTCGGGAAGGTGATGGGCACGCGCTCGCGGACCAGGTTGACGGCCTTGATGATCGCGTTGGTGTACGAGGTGGAGACCTGGTGGGTGACGTACCGGTCCATCGCGGTCCAGTTCCAGCCGTCGCGGTGGGCTTCGTGCCAGGCGTTCACCACCAGTTCCAGCCCGTTCTCCAACAAACCCTTGGTGTCGGTGAACATGCCGCCGGGCCCGCCGACGCACAACTCGTGGTGCTCGGTGCCGGCGCGGGAGACGCCGCCGAGGATTCGGTGGGAGCCGGGGTGGACGTCCGCGGGGCCGATGACGGCGGCGGCGGCTCCCGAGCCCAACGTCAGCGTGGCGAATTCGCGCAGGTAGTCCGCGCGGGTTGAATCCGGATGGTTGAGGCGTTGGAACGTGGTTTCCTGCGTGGGCTGGGCGTCCTCCCCGGCGACGATCAGGGCGTACTTGATCTGACCGGAATCAATCATGTTGGCGGCCAGCGTGATGCCGTTGACGAAGCCCAGGCAGGCGTTCGCCAGGTCAAAGTTCATGGCCGACGAGGGCAGGCCCAGCCCGTGGTGGATCTTGACCGCGACGGACGGCTCCAGGTTCCTCCGGGTCACCGACGTGTTGATCAGCAGACCGATTTCACCCGGTTCCACACCGGCTTCGGCCAGGGCCTTGGCACCGGCTTCGATGGCGGCGTCGTCGAATGACGAACCAGGCGACCACCAGCGG
>NZ_JBNHHB010000345.1:0-3825 GCF_059091905.1 Arthrobacter sp. Dra40 | reverse complement strand
CTTGGCAGCCGGGGCACCTGCAAACGCGGAAGGTATGGGATTTGAACCCATGAGACGGGGTTACCGCCTACTGGTTTTCAAGACCAGCTCCTTCGGCCGCTCGGACAACCTTCCTCACCTGTAGTCTGACACTTCAGGGGTGCCCACGGCAAAAGCGCACCCCCGTGGTTTGGCGTCCGGATAAGGCGAGCGAGGCTGGTATGAAAGCTGTTTTCTACGAGGGAGCAGGGGGACCCGAGGTCCTGACGGTGCGGGACGCCGAAGCCCCGCAGCCCGCGGAGGGCGAGGTGGTCATCGACGTGGCTGCCGCAGGAGTAAACCGAGCCGATGTGCAGCAGCGCAAGGGCGTCTACCCGCCGCCGCCAGGTGCATCCGAGATCCCGGGCCTGGAGGTTTCCGGTCGTGTGTCCGCCGTCGGTCCCGGCATCGCCACGCTCCGGGTGGGTGATGAGGTATGCGCTCTGCTGGCCGGCGGCGGGTACGCCGAGCAGGTGGCAGTGCCGGCGGGCCAGGTGCTGCCGGTGCCGGGCGGAATTGACCTGGTGACGGCAGCGGCGCTGCCGGAAGCAGCGGCCACCGTTTTCTCCAACCTGTTCATGGCGGCCGGCGTGCAGGCCGGAGAAACTGTGCTGATCCACGGTGGCGCGGGCGGCATCGGCACCATGGCCGTCCAGATGGTTGACGCCTTTGGTGCTGTCCCGGCGGTGACTGCGGGCAGCCAAGCAAAGCTCGACGTCGCGCGTGGACTGGGTGCCGAGGTGCTCATCAATTACCGCGAGGAGGACTTCGTGGAGCGCATCAAGGAGGCCACCGGAGGCCGCGGCGCCGACGTCATCCTGGACGTGGTGGGCGCCAAGTATCTGCAGCGGAACGTGGAAGCGCTGGCCATCTCCGGCCGGCTGGTGGTGATCGGGCTGATGGGCGGGGCCAAGGCCGAGCTGAACCTTGGCCAGTTGATGGCCAAACGCGGCGCGGTCATCGGCACCACGTTGCGGTCACGCTCTGCGGAGGAGAAGGCTGCGATCATGCGCGCGGTCGCCGAGCATGTTTGGCCGCTGGTGGTCTCCGGCGACGTTAAACCGCAGGTGCACCGCACGTTCTCCCTGACGGACGCAGCGGCGGCCCATGAGTACTTCGATTCGGGCGAACATACCGGCAAGATTCTTCTCACCCCCTCCTAAAATCGGTTTTCCCCGTTCCCTGTAAACGTCGGCGCTGCTAGCGTGCTGCCTAAGAGCTAACGGGGTTCCACGAGGGGAGCAAAATGAGCCAGAAACCCACCGGGCCGCGGCCGGAACAGGCCGGGCGAGACCCGGAATTTGACGTGCTGGTGCAGGATCCCAGCCTGCCGCCGGTAGCGCTGGATCCGGCTGCGGAGGCCGAAGCGCAGAAGTGGACGCCTACCAAGATCGTTGTCTGGGTCGCCATCGCGCTGCTGGGCGGCGTGAGCTGGAGCGTGCTCGCCTTTTCGCGTGGCGAAACGATTAACGCGATCTGGTTCGTCTTCGCCGCCGTCTGCACCTATTTCATTGCCTACCGCTTCTATTCCAAGTACATCGAGAACAAACTGACCCGTCCCAACGATCTGCGGGCCACGCCGGCGGAATACAACGCGGACGGCAAAGATTACGTGGCGACGGACCGCCGTGTGCTCTACGGCCATCACTTCGCTGCCATTGCCGGCGCCGGTCCGCTGGTCGGTCCCATCCTGGCCGCGCAGATGGGCTACCTGCCCGGCACCCTGTGGATCATCGTCGGCGTCGTGCTGGCCGGTGCGGTGCAGGACTACCTGGTGCTGTTCTTCTCGATGCGCCGCGGCGGCCGTTCGCTCGGCCAGATGGCGCGTGAGGAGCTCGGCGTCATCGGCGGCACGGCTGCCCTGATTGCCACCCTGACCATCATGATCATCATCGTCGCGATCCTCGCCCTGGTCGTCGTGAACGCGCTCGGCGAGTCGCCCTGGGGCGTCTTCTCTGTCGCGATGACCATCCCGATCGCCATCTTCATGGGCATCTACCTGCGCTTCCTGCGGCCAGGCAAGGTCAGCGAGGTCTCCATCATCGGCTTCGTGCTGCTCCTTGCCGCCATCGTCGGCGGCGGGGCGATTGCCGATACCGGGTGGGGCGCGGCGATCTTCACGCTGGATCGGACAACCATCGCCTGGGGCATCATCATCTACGGCTTCATCGCGGCCGTGCTGCCGGTCTGGCTGCTGCTGGCCCCGCGCGATTACCTCTCCACCTTCATGAAGATCGGCACCATCCTGATGCTCGCACTGGCCATCGTGCTGGTCCGGCCGGAGATTAACGTCCCGGCCTTCAGCGAGTTCGCCGGCCGTAGCGACGGTCCGGTCGTCCCCGGTTCGCTGTTCCCGTTCCTGTTCGTCACCATCGCCTGTGGTGCGCTCTCGGGGTTCCACGCGCTGATTGCGTCCGGCACCACGCCGAAGATGGTGCAGAAGGAGAAGCAGACCCGCTTCATCGGCTACGGCGGAATGTTGATGGAGTCGTTCGTGGCCATCATGGCGCTGGTCGCGGCCATCTCGATCGACCGCGGGATCTACTTTGCAATGAACGCTTCCGCAGCGGCGACGGGCGGCACGGTGGAAGGCGCTGTGGCCTTCGTCAATAGCCTGGGCCTGGCCAACGTGAACCTGACGCCGGACATGCTGACGGAACTGGCCCGCAATGTTGGCGAGGAGTCCATCGTCTCGCGGACCGGCGGCGCTCCCACCCTTGCCGTCGGGCTCTCGCACATCATGCACGGGCTGATCGGCGGCGTGGCGCTGATGGGCTTCTGGTACCACTTCGCCATCATGTTTGAGGCGCTGTTCATCCTCACCGCTGTCGACGCCGGAACCCGCGTGGCCCGCTTCATGCTGCAGGACACCATCGGCAACGTCCTGCCGAAGTTCAAGAACATGTCCTGGCGTCCCGGTGTCTGGATCTGCACAGCCATCATGGTTGCAGGCTGGGGCTACATTCTGATCCTGGGCGTCACCGATCCACTCGGCGGCATCAACACGTTCTTCCCGCTCTTTGGCATCGCCAACCAACTGCTGGCCGCCATCGCGCTCGCGGTCTGCCTGGCCATCGCGGCCAAGCGCGGGGCGTTCAAGTACCTGTGGATCGTCGCGCTGCCGCTGGCCTTCGCTTCCGTGATCACCATCTGGGCCTCGATCCTGAAGATCTTCAGCCCGGACGTCAAGGTGGGCTACTGGGCCAACAACCTCGCTAACCGCGAGGCCCTGGCGGCCGGTAAGACCAGCCTGGGCAACGCCACGTCGGTGGAGCAGATGGAGGCGGTAGTCCGCAACACCGCGGTGCAGGGCACGCTGTCCATCGTCTTCGTGGTCCTGACCATCATCGTGATCGCCACCGCACTGCTAGCCACTTTCAAGTCCTGGCGGCTGGGCGGCGAACCCTCGCACGAGGACCCGGCCGTGGTTTCTTCTCTCTACGCGCCGGCAGGCCTCGTGGCGACCGCGCCGGAGAAGGAACTGGAGAAGCGTTGGAACGAACTGCCCGCCGATACCCGGCAAGCCCGGACGGGGCACTGATGTCCAGCGTTCTCGGGCCCAAGGCACGGCGCGGGTGGCAGAGCTTCGCTTGGTACTTCAAGGGCATCATGGGCGAGCACGCCTACCAGGACTACCTGCAGCACCACCGGCGGGCACACCCCGGCACGGAGCCGATGACCGAGCGCGAGTTCTGGCGCGACAAGACCGACCGGCAGGAGAACAACCCGCAGGGCCGCTGCTGCTGACCGGCACCTGACGACGGCGGTGCCCGCCCGGCGCCCGAGAGGAGCGTTGCCGGGCGGGAA
>NZ_JBNHHB010000344.1:0-3840 GCF_059091905.1 Arthrobacter sp. Dra40 | reverse complement strand
CGCAGGACATACCCCACCGCCAGGTCCTCGTCCTCGCCGCCCTGGCCGTAGTGGGCGGAACCTTGGTGCTGCAGGGATTCAGCCTGCCCTGGCTGGTACGCAGGCTGGGACTGCATGGTCCGGACGCCGGGCAGGACGCGCTGGCCCAGGCCTCGATGCTCCAGCAGACCGTGGCAGCAGGACTGGAAAGGCTGCGCACGGCCGCTGTGCCTGAGGATCCGCCGGAAGTCCTGGCCATGCTGCAGCGTCGGACCGAGGAACGCAGCTTGGCAGCCTGGGAACGGCTGGGCCGGCCGGAAACCGAAATCCGCACCCCCAGCCACCGCTATGCGCAGCTGCGGATGGCCATGCTGGACGCCGAACGGGCCAAAGTCCTGGAACTTCGCGGAACGGGTGGCTACCCTGCCGAGGTGGTGGATGAGGTGCTGGAGCGGTTGGATGTTGAAGAATCGATGCTCGACGCCGCGATCGACGACTGCGGCACCCGCCACGGGGCGTTCTTGGCCGTACCGCAGGAGGTGGCGGCCGGCTGCGGGCACCTGGGCCAGGCACCGGACCGGCCGGTTCCGCTCGACCCGCAGTGCCTCGACTGCCACACCGAAGGAACCACTCCGGTCCACCTGCGCCTGTGCCTGGAATGCGGCAACGTCGGGTGCTGCGATTCTTCCCCCGGCCTGCACGCGGCCCGGCACTACAGCACCACAGGACACGCAGTCATGCGCAGCGTCGAACCGGGTGAGTCGTGGCGCTGGTGCTATGTCGACGAAGTCCTGGGCTGAGGCACGCCCCTAGGTGTTCGCCTCGTGAGCTTCTGGACGGGTTGTGCAGGAGGTGTCCGCTCCGCGGGGCCGGAAGGACCAGCGGGCCCTCGGAGAGCTATTTCTATGGCCGCTAAGAGCACATGTTCTTGGCGGCCATGGGCTTTTGGCCACCGGTGGCAAGTCGAGATGATGCCGCCCGCATTTTGCAGCACAAGGAACGACTGACAACTTGTGGCCGCAAGCAAAGTCGGTCAAAAGACTTAAGGCACCGTTCAGGACGGCTCAACGTCACACAGCCCGCGAAGCCCGTAGTCGTAATTCCCTTAGAACAGCGGCCAGGGCACCGCCGACATCTCACCGCTCGGAGCCGGAAACCGCCCTGCCCGGCGCAACCGGGCGCAGCGCGTGGCGAGCGATGCGATTTCTTCGGCGCTGAGCAACTCCGCCAGGTTTTGGCCCAGCACACCGTGCAGTCCCTCGCTGACACGATCTATGCCGTCGCATTCCTCGGCGGTCAGAGCGTCTCCCAGCCATCCCCACAGCACCGTGCGCAGCTTGTGGTCACGGTGAAAGGTGAGCCCATGGTCCACGCCGTGCCGGTGTCCGTCCGTCATGGCAAGAATGTGGTCGCCTTTGCGGTCGGCGTTGTTGACGATGATGTCGAACACCGCCATGCGTCTGAGCACTGGCGAGTCTTCGTGAACGAGGGCGACTATCCGTCCGTTGTCATCTCGTCCCTCGAGAACGTGTTTCCAGCCCGTCTCCGGCACCTGGTCCTTCGCGATCAGGTTCACGGCGCTTTGGACGGGGTCTTGCTGCTGCCAGAGCTGCACCATTCCTTCGCCCATCGGACCATCGCGTAGCCAAGTGCGCGGCACGACGTCCCAGCCGAAGACTTGCGAGACCAGATAGGCGGCCACCTCCCGGTGAGCCAGGGTGCCCCGGGGAAAATCCCACAGCGGACTTTCGCCTGCTATCGGCTTATAGACGACCGCCACGTCGCCGATGCTGCCCAGAAATGTAGCGTTTGAAGCCGTCGTGATGCGGCCGGTGAGTGTCAGCTCGGCGGTCACTAGGTCGGGCGCTGCCATCAGACCTCGGGAAGGGTGCAGATGTGCCCGTCGGCGTCGATGGGGTAACCGCAGAGCGGGCACGTCGGACGCCCAGCGCCCACGATTTCGCGGGTGCGCTGGGCGAATGCGCGGGCAGTGCCGACCGGCATTCGCACCAGCAGCATTTCGCGCTCGTTAGCGCCGTCCCCATCAAGCGATTCGTCGTTGTCATCAGCATCGACATCGGTGATGGGGTGGGCCTCAATGACGATCTGGGCCGTGGTTGGATCCCACGCTAAGCTCATGTCCCCGGTACGAAACTGCTCCTGGACGGCCTCGAGCCGGTCATCGTCGACAAGTTCAATGGGAGTACTCGTGGGAACGCTGAAGGGATTGCCCTCGACGGTGATGAGCTGATCGAGAATTTCGTCAATCTTCTCCGCGAGCAGAGCCGACTGCTGCTTCTCCAGGGCAATACTCATGACCTGCGCCCCTGCGCGCACCTGCAGGTAGAACGTGCGCGCCCCCGGACGGCCAAGGGTGCCAATGACGACCCGATCAGGCCAGGCAAACTCGTGAACACGTGTAGGCATGACAGTATTTTAGGCTCTTGAGGTTCATGGCGCCTTGTGCCCTGCACCGCCGCCCACCGGGGTATCGCCAGAGTGAATGCCGTTCGACAGCCACGACAGATCACCCGCGGCGGTGTTGGTCGCGTAGACGCTCGGCCGTCTTGCGCCGTAGCGCACGATCGATACGGAGGCGGGGTCCACGTTAAGACGCTGGAACAGGTCAAGGTGCATGCCGAGCGCGTCAGCGAGGATTGACTTGATGATGTCACCATGACTGACCGCAACCCACACGGCCTCTGGTCCGTAATCGGCTTCGAAGGCTGCATCGTGACGTCGAATCGCTGCCACCGACCGGGCCTGCATCGCGGCCATGGATTCACCGCCGGGAAAGACGACGGCGGAGGGTTGCGACTGCACAACCGGCCACAAATCCTCGGTCGCGAGATCACTCAGGGTGCGGCCCTGCCACTGGCCGTAATCGCACTCGGTGAGAGCCGGATCGACCGGCGCGTAAGGCGTGCCATTCTGGCGATCGAGGATGAGCTGGGCGGTCTCCTGACAACGCTCAAGAGGGCTCGATACCACCGCGACTAATGGCACGGCCGCGAGCCGGTCTCCGGTTAGAGCCGCCTGCTCGCGCCCGACCTGGTCCAGGCTCACGCGGTCAGCGCGGCCGGCCAGCAGTCCAGCGGCATTGGCTGTGGTGCGGCCGTGCCGCACAAGAATAACTGTCGCCATCCACCCAGCCTAACCACCCGCTCGCTGACGGTGTGGACGCACAGGGTCGCGCGTCGAACAGGCAAATAAAGTACTCATGGAGGGACACACCAACGTGAGGTCTGCGTCCACGTCGAACTGTGGACAAAGTTTGACTGGGTGTGTACCTATTGAAGGGCCGAGCACCAGACGGCGTGCTTACCGGATCTTGTCGGTGAGTTCTAGCCCGTTCCCACGGCTTCGGGCACATCCACCATCCACGCGCGGACTCTGGAGGCACGTTGAAGCTCTTGCTTACCTCAGGCGGCGTGACGAACCCGAGCATTCACTCTGCTCTCGTGCAGCTAATCGACAAGCCGGTCGCCCAGTGCCGCGCCCTGGTCGTCCCGACAGCGCAGTGGGGTCACCCGATGTGCGGACCGGCATCCGTGCGGGCCCTCCTGGCCGCCGAGCACGACTTCCGTCATTTGTCCGGCCTGGGCTGGGCGTCGCTCGGCGTTCTCGAGCTCACCGCGCTGCCCACCATCGGTGCGGATCGGTGGGTCCCATGGCTTCGCGAGGCCGACGTGCTCTTGGTCGACGGCGGCGACGCGACGTACCTGTCCCATTGGATGCGGGAGTCCGGGCTGGCCGAGTTGCTACCGTCACTTCCCGACACGGTGTGGGTGGGAGTGAGTGCCGGAAGCATGGTGATGACGCCCCGGATCGGGGAATACTTCGTCGAGTGGCCGGCCGCTC